>JAATFN010000277.1 GCA_015655165.1 Betaproteobacteria bacterium
CCACCTTGCGCTGCAACTGTATGTGAACGCGTCGGAAATACTTTGGATAACACTGCAACATTCAAACCTGCTTCCGCCAATTGAAGGGAAGCACGCATACCGGAACCGCCGGCACCAATAATCACCGCATCAAAGCGACGAACTGGAATTGTGGATTTAATAGCAGCCACGTTTATACTCTCCACAAAATGTGCGCCGCACATCCGGCACAACCGATTAACCACAGGATTGCGGCAACTTGTAAAACCAGGCGAATCGCAACCGGTTTCACATAATCCATAAACGCATCACGAATGCCAATCCACGCATAGAAAAACAATGCCGCAAAGGTCACGAATGTTGCGATCTTGAACCATTGCCGTGCAAACAGACCTGCCCAACCGGTGTAACCAAAATCACTTGCTGTTAAAAAGCACACCAGCAAAATGACGGTATAGATCGCCATGATCACTGCTGTAATACGTTGTGCCAGCCAATCACGTAAGCCATAGTGCGCGCCGACAACCAGACGCTTAGGCCCAATATTGTTATCTGCCATTTTAGAATGCTCCGAACAATTTCAATGCAACCAGCACTGCCAACGTCAGGCTGATTGTCAACACAGTTGCAGCTGATTTACGCGCACTGACTTTATCGACACCGATATGGTTGTCCATCATAACGTGACGAATGCCCGCACAAAAATGGTGCAGATACGCCCAGGACAACGCCAGGATGACCAGTTTCACAAACCAGTGGGAAGCAAATCCGTATAAGGCAGCATAAGTGTCTTCGGAAAGCAGGCTTTGGTCTAACAAACACAGAAGCAATGGCAGCATCAAAAACAGAAAAAATCCGCTGATACGATGCATGATGGATACAACGCCAGCCAAAGGCAGGCGGTAACCTACAATTTGGGTAATGTGTATGTTACGAAATTGTGGCCGTTTTGGTTTAGCGGCTTCAGACATAACAAATTTCTCCTCAGATTAAAACAGTCGGTATTTTCACCGATATCCCGTACGACTCCAACTACTATTGACCATTAGCAAAAATACACCTCCTCTTCGCTAACCCCATAACGCCCACTATAGGAATGGATCTCGCTAATTAAATTAATTTAATTCATTCCTGTAATGATAGTTTTTTGTCAGATACAAGCCTCGCCGTAATTCGACCGGCTTGTCTCCATAAGTAAATGATGCACGCTCCACGCTCAACAAAGGTTCACCCAAGACAACACCTAACAGCACAGAAGACTCGTGATCTGCCGCGATGGCCTTGATTTGCTCTTCAGCACGAATCATACGCGTACCAAACTCGGACTCAAACAGACCATACAACGGTCCTTTGTACTCAACCAACCTCTCGGCGGTCAGTCCTTTAAAAATCACGCCAGGCAACCAGATATCCTCCAAGACGACCGGTGTGCCATTAAATGACTTCACACGGCGAATATAGATCACAGAATCGCCCGACTTCATGTCCAATTGACGTGCCAGATCTGCATTTGCCCGCAAACGCTTGACATCGACAATTTTGTTATAAGCCCTTTGCGGAGAGTCCACATCAGGTTTTAAGCGTAAAAAACGGAATTGTGCGTGCGTCTCATGATGAGTGGCCACAAATGTGCCTTTACCTTGCCTGCGAATCACGAGGTTTTCCGCAGCCAATTCATCAATTGCCTTACGGACAGTACCCTGACTGACCTTAAAGCGCACACCCAGCTCTACCTCGCTCGGTATCAATTCACCCGGCTTCCACTCACCGGACTCCAGTCGTTGTGTGATTAATGCCTTGATTTGCTGGTAAAGCGGGCTAAATGTAGGTGCCATTGCTGTAGCGCCTGCTACAACGGCTGGCACATCGTTATTATTTACGTCTGATGGTATAGAACTCATAGGGCTGAATTTCACCACAAACGAACATCGGCGTCTAGTACTAAGTGATGAATAATATGTCTTATATAAGATATAAGATTGTCATTGACAGCCCACACTCTCCGCCCTAAACTCGCGGACATGCGTTTTTATGTGCGCGCATGTATTATCATGTTGTATTAGATGGATGCTTCACCAATGTCATTAAAAGCCTCGGCGAGGCTGGGTTTGGAAGACTTGATAAGTCATACTGAAATGCAATGTTGCACCAAAAACGAATACAGGGTGTTTGCCTGCAAGTGCGGGCAAATGTCTACATAACAGCTTTCTACTACCTCTTTGGAGATTCAACATGGCTAAATCCCCCAAGCGTGTTGCCATTACTGGCGCCGCAGGTCAAATCGGTTACTCTCTACTGTTTCGCATCGCCAATGGCGATTTGCTGGGCAAAGATCAACCTGTCATTCTGCAATTACTGGAAATTCCTGATGAGAAAGCGCAAAAAGCCCTCAAAGGCGTCATCATGGAAATCGATGACTGCGCATTCCCTTTACTGGCAGGTGTAACAGCCCATAGCGACCCATTGACAGCATTTAAAGATGCAGACGTTGCATTGTTGGTCGGCGCACGCCCACGTGGCCCTGGCATGGAACGTAAAGACCTGCTTGAAGCCAATGCACAGATTTTCACAGTACAAGGCAAGGCATTAGATGCTGTTGCTTCACGCGACGTCAAAGTCTTGGTTGTTGGCAATCCTGCCAATACCAATGCGTATATCGCCATGAAATCCGCTCCGAATCTGCCAGCCAAAAACTTCACGGCAATGCTGCGCTTGGATCATAACCGTGCCTTGTCGCAAGTCGCGGCAAAAATCGGTAAACCGGTCGGTTCCATCGAGAAACTCGTTGTGTGGGGTAATCACTCTCCAACCATGTATGCCGACTACCGTTTCGCGACTGCCGAAGGCGCTTCTGTCAAAGACGCGATCAACGATCAGGTATGGAATAAAGATGTGTTCCTGCCAACAGTAGGCAAACGTGGTGCGGCAATTATCGAAGCACGCGGCTTGTCTTCTGCGGCTTCCGCTGCAAATGCGGCAATCGACCACGTGCGTGACTGTGTATTGGGCACAAACGGCAAATGGACAACAATGGGTGTGCCATCTGACGGTTCTTACGGTATTCCTGAAGGTACAATCTTCGGCTTCCCTGTTACAACAGAGAATGGCGAATACAAGATTGTTCAAGGTCTGGAAATCGATGCATTCTCCCAAGAGCGCATCAATGTGACACTGAAAGAACTGCAAGAAGAGCGCGAAGGCGTCAAGCACTTGGTAGGCTAACAATCAATCGCGGCGGGCAACTGCCGCTTTTTATGAAAGTAAAGGTGTATCCCCAGTTCGTAGCATGAAACAAAACAATCTCAATATTGTGATGCATTAGCATGACGAATATTGGATAATGCAGCCAATTGACAGATACGCATAAAAACGATGCACCCCACCCAGGCCCTATTCCCAGGTAAACAGCAACCGGTATCCCTGCCGGTATGCGACCACTACGCCGGATCCGAAAAGATCATGCGTAAGTCTATGGCCTTGCAAAACGAGTTGGGTGCCTGTTTTGATATTACTTTCGATTGTGAAGATGGTGCTGCCTCCGGCAATGAAACTGCACATGCGCAGCTAGTTGCCGGGCTTCTGACAGATAAAGACAATCACGCTAACCGTATCGGTGTGCGCATTCACGATATCGACAGTCCCTTTTTTGCGCAGGACATTTCCATCATTTGCAAGCAAGCAGCAACCAGACTTGCCTACATGATGCTTCCCAAAGCAGAGAAAGTCGCTGATGTCGAAAAAGCGTTAGGCATGATCAATACCCATGCCAATGCAGCTGGACGTGCCAATTTGCCGTTACATGTTTTAATTGAATCACATGGCGCGTTAGTCGATGTCTGGAAGATTGCGGCGATACCGCAAGTGCAGTCATTATCATTCGGGATCATGGATTTTGTATCCGAACACCACGGTGCAGTTCCTGCAACAGCAATGCGTTCTCCAGGGCAGTTTACTCACCCCCTGGTTGTACGCGCAAAGCTTGAAATTGCAGCAGCTTGCCATGCATTCGGCAAAGTCCCGTCTCATAACGTGACAACAGAAATACAGGATACGCAGGTCGTCACAGCCGATGCGCAACAGGCAAGACAATTAGGTTATACAAGGATGTGGAGTATCCACCCATCCCAGATTAAACCGATTGTTGCGGCAATGACGCCCTCAATAGAAGAAATCGGTGAGGCATCAGAAATTCTACTCACCGCGCAAGCCAAACAATGGGGGCCAATTCAACATCAGGGGCGCTTGCATGACCGTGCCAGCTACCGATATTACTGGGCATTGTTACAGCGAGCACATTTAGCAGGTGCGACTTTAACGGCAGCAAGTCTGCAGTTGGTCTCATCTGGATCATGACCTCATCAATAAAGTGACTTATTTTATGAAAAAGCAATTAACAGCAATTACCCTTTTAGCAGCATTGTGTGGCACATCCTTCTCGGGTGCCATTGCTGCTGACACCCAAAAACCTGTCGCCAAAAAACAGGTTAAAAAATCCACCAAGGCGGTAGCGGCAGCAGTACCAGCAGCAGCGTCCAGAATGCCTTTTAATTCCGACGAAGAAGACAATGAGCATGAGCCGGATGTGTCAGAGACAACATCGTGGCAAATGGCATGTGAATTGGGCAACAGCATTACGGTCTTTGCCAATGACACAGACAATCGCCATATTGCGATTCGCTGGCAAAACCGCATTAACCGTTTAACCCGTGTTGCAACCAGCACTGGGGCCAACCGTTTCGAAAATAAAAAAGCCGGATTGTTATGGATCGATATTCCGACCAAAGGGATGTTGCTCGATACTAAAAAAGGCCGTCAACTTGCCAACGAGTGTACACAATCGGGCAATAAAGAACCACGGAAAGGTTAACGACTAAAAAAATAATATCGCAGTTTACCTATTTGTCATTACCCCACATTATTCAAACCTAAGCTAAGGAGAGAGGCCATGGCCCGCAACACTCTAAATTCGCTAAAGGAATTTAAGATTTCTGCCACGAAAAATGGCAAATTTTATTCCTTGCCTGCACTGGGTAAAAAATTAGGCACCGACATTTCCCGTCTGCCAATTTCTATCCGTATCGTTCTGGAATCCGTATTACGTAACTGTGACGGCAAAAAAATCACAGAAGAGCATATCCAACAACTCGCAAACTGGCGTGCTAATACGCCACGCGTTGACGAGATTCCATTCGTAGTCGCGCGCGTTGTGTTACAGGACTTTACCGGAGTGCCTCTCTTAGCCGATTTGGCTGCGATGCGTAACGTTGCTAAAAAACTGGGCAAAAAACCGAAAAACATCGAACCACTGGTTCCTGTTGATCTGGTTGTCGACCACTCGGTGCAAATTGACCACTATCGTGAGAAAAAAGCGCTGGATTTGAACATGAAACTGGAATTTCAACGCAATAACGAGCGTTACCAGTTCATGAAATGGGGTATGCAAGCATTCGATACATTCGGTGTTGTCCCGCCAGGCTTCGGTATTGTTCACCAGGTAAATCTGGAATATCTGGCCCGTGGTGTCCATAAAAAAGACGATGTCTACTACCCTGACACCTTAGTCGGTACTGACTCCCACACAACCATGATCAATGGTATCGGTGTTGTAGGCTGGGGTGTC
>JAATFN010000278.1 GCA_015655165.1 Betaproteobacteria bacterium
AGCGGCGATGCCTGGTATGTTGCAAAAAAAGACATCGAGCATAATACGCTGTATGTAGTGCAAGGTCACGAGCACCCTTGGCTACTCTCCCCGACATTAACTGCGGACCAGACCAGCTGGGTTAGCGGCCATGCACCGGTTATGACAACACTATCAGCTAAAACACGCTACCGCCAGGCAGATGTCCCCTGCGCATTTGTCAGCAGCAATACAACGTTCTCTTTGGCATTTGACACCCCACAATGGGCAGTCACACCAGGCCAGTCTGCTGTACTGTATGACGGCGATATCTGTCTGGGAGGTGGCATTATCAACTAAAACGCCGGACACACGCCAATCCCCTCCCATATACCCCGACGCTATGTACCAGGTCGGGGTATTTTCTTTTGCGCTGCACAAATTACCGCATACAAAAAATATAAAAAAATATGCAACTAAACCATAAAAAGACTTGCAATCCTCAAAAACATACCCGATAATTACAAATAAGAATCGTTCGCATTTACTAGGAGGTTGTCATGAATCAGCAGATCGAGCATAAAACTGCCCGTAGCAACAAAGCCGCAGCAGCGAGTTCACCAATTACCAGAATCAAGAGCACAGACTTGTTTCAAAAAATGCGTGAGCTGGAAATCGACCACGCAGGGCGTATTTACAAACTGCGTTTAACGCAATTGAATAAATTGATTTTAACGGCCTAATATGCCTTTCAGATCATAAATACAACTAGCCAGCCAACAACTGTGTTAATGCATAGTGCGATAGTCAGCCAAGCTACCCAAACAAAGGAGAGTTTGATGGTTAATAAAATAGATCCTGCGTTTCTGGAACCTAATAATGCGCCTGCACAACCTGAGTTGCTGGTTTCCGCCGTGTTGCATCTTATGTCCCACTACACAGCAAATCATCAAGAACCCAAAAGTTGCGTCAAACTCGCATCCGTGATTGAACGCCACTTGAAGGCTCTGGCCGATTTGCCGAATCTGGCCCCTGTTTTACGGGCCACGTGCTTACAGCTCTCAGAGCAGTGGGCAACTGTAGTAGAAAATACGATGCCACGCCCCGAGAAATTCAAACTGTTTTCACGCATTGTTTCAGGTGCAAAAACAGCTTAACGCCTGATACCCGGCACAGGGCAACCATGATCGTATGCGTTTGTAACAATATTTCAGAAAATAAAATTCATCGCGCTGTTGATGCTGGCATGACATCAATGCGAGAATTACGCTCCCAGCTTGATATTGGCACATGCTGTGGCAAATGCCATACATGTGCCAAACAAGTCCTGCATGAATGTTTGAATAAGAAAAATCACACACATCACACTATGCAAGCAATGGCATTTCGTCCTAATATCATTACTGCGTAACCAACACGTCTATGAATGCTTTGTCATTACCTGCTATGAGTAGTAGTATTTTTAATGTTTCAAGACCGAAGCTGCGGAAAATCGGTTCTTTGGTGTTTGTCGTTCTCATGCATGCCTTGCCTTTATATGCCATTATTCAAAGTGGTTTGGCAGGTCAGGCAATACGTACAATCCAGACTGAAATTGTTGCCATGATCATCGCGCCTGAGCAGGCGCCCGATCCGACACCACCTCAGCCGCAACCGAAAACCAAACCGAAAACCGTTCCGGTCAAAAAAACACCGCCGGTGCCTAAACGCGAACCGGCACCCTCTTCGATTACTGCACCACCTGTACCGGAACAAGCTGAAAAAGCCGAAGAAGCCGAAGTATTGCAGCCCCAAGAACAAGTGGTTGAAAAGTCACCAGGTGCTCCTGCGGATGCCGGTGTTCCTAAAACGATCAATTCATCGGATGTCAGTTATATCAATGCGCCCAATCCTGGCTATCCGAGTGCCTCACGCCGGCTGGGCGAGGAAGGCCTCGTACGCTTTAGAGTCTTAATCAGTGAACAAGGCCGTGCAGAACGCATCGAGATACAGAAATCATCCGGTTACACACGTTTAGATGATGCGGCCATGCAGTCAATTCGACGTGCATTATTTAAGCCTTATATGGAAGACGGCAAAGCGATTCCGGTCTATGCAATTATTCCAATCTCGTTCAAACTATAAACAATCAACACATAAAAGGAAGTTATTATGGAAGTTATTAACCCATACGGATTAAGTCATCTGTGGGCACAGGGGGATGTCGTCAATAAAGGTGTTGCTGTTTTATTGCTCTTGATGTCGATCGCATCCTGGTACGTAATCATCACAAAAGCCCTGCAATTATTACGTTTGCGTCGTGCAGCTGCAGCAGCTGGTTCTGACTTCTGGGATACAAAAAGCTTGCCTGAAGGCGTTAAAACACTGGGGGAAGATAACCCGTTTGCCGATTTGGCCAATGCCGGCGTTTCATCGATGACCCACCATGCAGCACATAAAGGTCACTTGCATGATGAATTGTCTGTCAGTGACTGGGTAACATTATCCCTGCGTCAGGCAATCGACGATGCTGCCGGTAAAATGCAATCCGGTATGGCCATTCTGGCGTCCGTAGGATCAACAGCACCTTTCGTTGGATTATTCGGTACTGTCTGGGGCATTTACCATGCATTGGTCGCGATTGGTACATCAGGCAATGCCAGCATCGATAAAGTGGCAGGTCCTGTTGGTGAAGCACTGATTATGACTGCATTGGGTCTGGCTGTAGCGATTCCTGCGACATTCGGCTACAACGCGTTAGTACGCGGTAACAAGTCCACCTTGGCAAAACTGAATAAATTCGGATTCGATTTACATGCATTGTTTGTAACAGGCTCACGCTCTTCAGACGATCATCGCGACAAACCTAAGCTGGCAGCAGCCGGAGGCATATAATGGCTATGGGTTCACTGTCCGATTCGGACGACGATTTCAATCCGGAAATCAACACCACACCGCTCGTCGATGTCATGCTGGTCTTGCTGATTATTTTTATCATTACAATTCCAGTCATTAACCACAGTGTCAAAATTGACTTGCCGAAAGCCGTTAGTGCACCTGACGATCTGAAACCTGAAAACATTCAACTGTCTATCGATGCTGACGGACAGATCCAATGGAATGGCGAATATATCGAAGAGAACCAACTGGCTCCTCGTATTGCAACTGCGGCAAAGAAACAACCGCTACCTGAGTTGCACTTATTTGCTGAGCGTACAACAGAGTATGAAAAAGTCGCACAAGTGATGGCTGCAGCACAAGCTGGTGGCCTCACTAAAATCGGTTTTGTGACTAACCCTCAAGCCAAGTAGTTAACGATTTAGCAACATTAAATCACCTCCCCTCTAAAAGCCTGCGACTCACAAGCGCAGGCTTTTTACTTTTCCGACAGCCAACTCTCCTCCGGCTCCCTACGTTACAACCATGTCATTTTATTAATACATCGGATATTTATCATTCCACATCTCATTTCTCAAAAAACCCCACCAGATAAGTAAGAATGATTAGTGTTAATACTAACTATTAGTGAAGATTTAGCGCAGCTACGTTATGATTGCCCCAATTAATCACAGCCTACCTATATTTGCCTAAGGCAAATGGCTGTTCCAATTACCAAATACAGAGGTTTACATGAAGGGCGATCCAGCAATCATCAAATTACTCAACGCACAATTGACGAATGAGTTAACCGCTATTAACCAATATTTCCTCCACGCGCGTATGTACAAACACTGGGGGCTGGAAAAAATCGGCAAGAAAGAATACGAAGAATCTATCGGCGAGATGAAACATGCCGACAAACTGATTGATCGTATTTTGATGATAGATGGACTGCCTAATGTACAACTCTTACACAAAATCATGATTGGTGAAAACACCAAAGAAATGCTCGAGTGTGATTTGAAGTTGGAGCAAGCTGCTCAGCATACCGTCAAAGAAGGCATCGCTGCTTGCGAAAAACATAATGACTTCGTCTCGCGCGAATTGTTCCAATATATTCTGGACGACACGGAAGAACATATCGACTGGTTAGACACACAACTGGATCTGATCGAGAAAGTCGGTATCCAGAATTACCTGCAAGCCCAAATGATCGAAGA
>JAATFN010000271.1 GCA_015655165.1 Betaproteobacteria bacterium
AATATCTTTATCAACACTGGTCATGGTGTAAATGGTTGGGCCACTGCTGTTGCTACCGCAAAATTGTTAACCGATCACATTATGGATCAGGAGACAGAAATCGATACAACAGGACTTTTTATTCACGTGTAATTCTTCGATTGGCCAAGTTTCGATGCTGCCCCCACTTTTGCCTCTTACCGATATCCGCAATATCGAACAAAGCGCCCTCGCCCGTCTGGCACCACATACGTTGATGTATCGGGCAGGACTGGCAACAGCCAAACTTGCGATGCAACTGGTGAGCGATACATCCGCACCGATTCTGGTGGTAGCAGGAACGGGTAACAATGGTGGAGATGCATTCGAGACAGCCTATCAGCTCGCCCAACACCACTACAACGTCACGATCTTGTGTCATGCCGCACAATTAGACAGTATTGTTGATGTCGGCCACCCGGTTCACCGTGTTCGTACAACCGCTGCCAAATTTATCGATATCGACCAAAGTACAGCAACTGTCGCTCAAACCTGGAGTCTCATCATTGACGGCTTGTTTGGCATTGGGCTACAACGGCCCATCACAGGATATCTCAGCACCTTGGTGCATGCCATCAATCGCCATACATGTCCTATTCTTGCGATTGATGTTCCCAGCGGAATTGATGCCGATACCGGCATAGTAGTCGGTAACAGTGAAGGCGCCGCCATCCATGCTACCCACACAATCACCTTTATCGCAGACAAACCTGGATTGCATACCTGTGATGGCGTCGACTACAGCGGGCACATCACTGTTAACACACTGAATATTGAAGAAGTCAGCAAGCTGCCATCCCTATGCGCTTTAAACACCGAAGCCTGTTTTACTGAAGCATTCATACCAAGACGTCGAAATTCCCATAAAGGTAACTTTGGCGATTTGATCATCATTGGTGGTGCACAAGGTATGGTCGGCGCACCAATACTCTCTGCCAGAGCCGGATTGCATGCAGGTGCCGGCAAAACATTTGTCGCATTTGCCGGCCAGGCACCGGATTATGACCATAGCCACCCAGAACTGATGTTTCGTCAAGCAACGACGATTGAATTTGATCGTGCTGTTATTGTCACAGGTCCGGGCCTTGGCATATCAGATGAAGCACAACAGCTCGTACATCGGGTCCTCTCTACACAAAACATGCTGGTACTGGATGCCGATGCACTCAATCTCATTGCCAAAAATGCCTTGCTACAGCAGTTATTACGCTCACGCAACCCTGATACGACCATCATCACGCCCCATCCTTTAGAAGCAGCACGTCTTTTGGGTTGCACTGCTACAGAAGTTCAAAATGATCGGCTTACTGCAGCAAAAAAGCTGGCACGCCTGTTCAAGGTGGTTGCTGTCGTCAAAGGTGCCGGCACGATCATTGCGACGACATCCGAACAGACTTTCATCAATACTACCGGCAACCCGGCACTATCAACTGGTGGCACAGGGGATGTATTAGCAGGCCTTTGCGGTGCATTGGTTGCACAGAAGATCCCCGTCGACAAAGCTGCATTAGCTGCTGTATGGATACATGGTCGTGCTGCAGATAATTTGGTTGCGCATGGGATCGGGCCGATTGGTTTAACCGCAAGCGAGCTGACTATCGAAATACGAAACGTCATCAATACGCTGACTAAAAAATCGCAATAACCCGGGCGGATTTTACAAATGACGATTTCAAAAAACAATGTGCGCCTGTATTGTTATAATCAACATTACCTTGATTGATAAAAAAAATTAAAACGAGACAATTACCTTCATTAAAAAAACAAGCAACATCACATGTCTACATCATCAACAAATGCATCGGCTACAACAGGGCTTGGCCTTGCTCCCGAAATCAAATCCTGGCTTGGAATTGTGCTTCTGGTTGCAGCCGTATCAACATTGTCGATGTTAGATAGCGTCAATAAAATACTGGCTATTGCCGGCTACCATGTCGTCATGATTGCCTGGATACGTTATACCGGGAATACGATATTTATGGTCTTCACAATGGTACCCATGTACCAAAAGCGCACAGGCTACAGTATCCTAAAAACAAACAACCTGCGTCTGCAATTGTTTCGCGCTTGCATGCTATTACTGTCGACATTGATCTTTTTCACAATGTTACGGATCATGCCGATTGCCGAGGCTACATCGCTAAACTTCTGTGCACCGTTAATTGTGCTGGCAGTCTCGCCTTGGGTATTGAAGGAGCCGTCACGGATGTCGCGCTGGATTGCTGTCATGATCGGCTTTATCGGCATGCTTATCGTTGTACGCCCAGGTGGCGACATACCGCTAGCAGGTGTACTGCTGGGTGCATGCTCTGCCTGCACATTTGCAACATTCTCGATCTTGAACAAAAAACTGGCCAAAGTCGATGATCCGACCGTCACCCTTTTCTATGGCGCAATTGTAGGGATGATAATAAGCACGATTGCCGTACCTTTTTTCTGGTCAATACATACGCCCAGCACCATCGAATGGCTATTGATTGTATCGATGGGGTTAACCAGCACGCTTGGCCATTTTTTCATGAACTGTGCATATAAGCATGCCGAGGCCAGTATGCTGATGCCCTTTACCTATATGCAGATTATTGCGGCAGCGACATTGGGTTGGCTGGTATTTGACCAATTCCCGGATGGTTTTACCTTGTTGGGAATTTTAATTATCTGCTTTAGCGGAGCCGGTATTGCGTGCTACGAATATTATCTGACACACCAACGCAAAGGCACAGTACACGGCATCAGATAACCCGCTTGCCTGCGGCAATCGTAATCGTTGTCTGGCAACGGGCAGCAATAGCGGTATCATGCGTGACCAATACCAGTGTCGATCCGTGCTCACGGTTCAATTCAAACATCAGTTGCATAATCGACTCGCCTGTCACCGCATCCAGGCTACCGGTGGGCTCATCGGCCAACAACAGTGGCGGTTCTGTCACAAATGCTCTGGCTAACGCCACACGCTGCTGCTCGCCACCGGAGAGAAATTTGGGATAATGCTTCAAACGCGTCCCCAAGCCCACACGATCGAGCATATGCTCGGCTTTTTGGCGTGCCTGTGGATCACCACGCAACTCCAATGGCAACATGACATTTTCCAGCGCGTTTAAATGCCCCAGCAATTGGAATGACTGAAAGACAAAGCTCAGTTTGGTCTTGCGTAACAATGCCCGGCCATCTTCATCCAAGGCAAAAATATCGATACCATCGATCTTGACGGTACCTGACGTTGGCACATCCAAACCTGCCAATAAACCAAGCAAGGTTGACTTGCCAGAACCTGATGCACCGACAATTGCCAGTGTGGTTCCTTTTTCTACGGTAAACTCGACATTTTGCAAGATCGATAGCTCGCCTGCAGGGCTATGATCTGTCGCAGGTGCTGCGACATCGGCAACCCGTTTGGATAATGCAATGACCTCGATCGCTGGATGATGTTGACTGGCAGAAGATTGATGCATGCAAATAAGGAGTAAAAGTGGATAAAAAACAAAACCGTATGATTGGGCTATGGCACTGTGTCGCCTGCATAATGATGCTTGTCACAACGCATGCTTATTCTGCACCAAAAAACATACTCGTGCTAGGTGATAGTTTATCGGCAGAATATGGATTAACACGTGGCACAGGTTGGGTCGCACTTTTGCAAACACGTCTTGCCGAACAAAAAATCGATGCAACCATCCTGAATGCCAGCATTAGCGGAGAAACCAGCAGCGGCGGCAAAGCACGTTTTCCATCGCTCTTAGCCCGTCACAAGCCGGATATTGTCATTGTCGAGTTAGGTGCGAATGATGCGCTGCGCGGCTTGCAATTAAGTGCCACAAAAGACAATCTGCAAGACATCATCACCCGGGCCAACAATGCCAAAGCCAAGGTTCTTCTGGTCGGCATGCAAATTCCGCCTAACTACGGTCGTGATTACACACAACAATTCACTTCCCTGTTTGGTACATTGGCAAAAAACAACAAAACAGCGTTTGTGCCTTTTTTACTGGACAAGGTTGCCGACAAGATGGACTTGTTCCAAAGTGATCGTACCCATCCCAACGAACAGGCACATCCAATAATACTGAATAATGTCTGGCCATATTTGTTACCATTACTGTGATGATATCAATTCATAGTACAAAAAATAAGCCCGCATATGCGGGCTTATTCACATCATTAGCGACTTTACTCTGACGCCGGGGCAGTAATTTGACCACCTTTCAAGATTTCCACTTTCGCTTTTTTCTTCAACGTTTCCAGATAAGCCAGTGTTTCTTGCTGTACTAATACGTTTGCAATTTGCTCACGCTCTGTTTTACGACGTTCCGCATCTTTAACAGACGGTTGTTCGACTTTAGTGATACGGAAAATCGTATAGCCTTCATCTTCTTTTACCACGCCAACATATGCTGGCAACGTCGATACATTCGTACGCATGACTGCATTGAAATTGGCTTCAGTCCAACCTTGTGTTTTAACATGAGAAACAGTTTGTGTTTGCGTGAAGCCAACACCACCAGCATCTTTGGTACCTAATTTGGCCAATTCGGCTTCACCGGCAATTTTCGCCAGTTTCACCGCTTCTGCTTGGGCGACACGCGAAGTGATGGTACTTTTCACTTCGTCAAACGCTCGTGTAGTAACAGGACTGTATTGAACAATACGACCGGCAATCAACTGATTCGGAGATGTTTCAACCACTTCTGAATTATGCTTGGATTTGATCACGTCATTGGTAAATAACGCTCTCAAGAATTTCGGATTATTCACAGCGACTGTTGCACCCAATGCAGGATTGGATTGACGTGTCACATTTGCAATTGTCTCAATCTTCAACTTCAATTTATCTGCTGCCGGTTGCAAGCTATCGCCTTGCTCGTACACCAGATTATTGAACTGTTCAGCCAACTCTGCATATTTTTTGCCAAACAACTGGGCTTTGACTGTTGCTGCGATATCATTTTTGACAGTAGCAAATGGTTTCGCAACAGACGGTTTGATGTCGGTAACTTTAATGATGTGGAAACCAAACTCGGACTCAACCAGACCACTGATTTCATCTTTATTGAGCTTATATGCTGCATCTTCAAATGCTTTGACCATCAGACCTTTATCAAAAAAGCCCAAATCACCACCAACTTCAGCAGAACCAGGATCTTGTGAATTTTCTTTTGCCAGTTTGGCAAATTCATTCGGGTTGGCTTTTAATTGTGCAAGCAAGCCCTCCGCTTTTGTTTTTGCAGCAACTTTGTCGGCAGCAGAAGCAGAAGATGGCACCGCAATCAGGATATGGCTTGCACGGCGTTGTTCAGGCGTTGTGTACTGCTGGATATTTTGATCGTAATAAGCTTGTAAATCTGTATCACTGACATTGATTTGTGATTCGACAACAGCACGGTCAAGTACGACATATTCGACTGCCGCATGTTCAGGTATCTGAAATTGGGTCACATTCGCTTTATAGTAAGCTTGCAACATATCGTCTGTCACGTTCACTTTAGTCGCATAATCTGCTGCACGGAAAGTCAGCGATTGGACTGTACGCTCCTGATCATTGATGTC
>JAATFN010000089.1 GCA_015655165.1 Betaproteobacteria bacterium
CAACACCCTTGCCACCTGCTGCCAGATTCCCGCGCACTTCCGTGCCTTGTGGAATACGTGCCAATACATGCGGTACAACTTTACCGCCAATCAACAAAATCCGCTTGTCCCCTTCGACAATCTCGGGAATATAACGTTGCGCCATAATCGTGGTACGCCCATACTGGGTTAGTGCTTCAAGAATTGCACCCAGATTTAACGCGTCTTTTGCCACCCGGAAAATCCCCGTACCGCCCATGCCATCCAATGGTTTGAAAATCACATCACCGTGCTCGGCATGAAACGCACGCAGCCGCTTCTCGTCACGCGAGACCAAGGTCGGCGCAATATACTGCGGAAACTGGGCAATCGCCAGTTTCTCGTTATGGTCACGTATGGCCGATGGCTTGTTAAATACGCGCGCTCCCTGTTTTTCTGCAACTTCCAGTAAATACGTTGTATAAATGTATTCCATATCGAAAGGCGGATCTTTACGCACGACAATCGCATCAAATTCAGACAAAAATACCGACGCGGCAGGTTCGGCGCGATACCAGTTTGTCGCGTCTCCCGTTAAAGTAATCCGCATTGCTTGAGCTGTCACAATACCGTTTTCCAAGACCAGATCTTGCTGTTCGAAGGCATAAATCTGATGCCCACGGGCTGCCGCTTCGCGCATCATGGCGAAAGTGGAATCTTTGTACGTTTTAAACGAAGAGAGCGGATCGGCTAAAAAAGCGATTTTCATAATTTGTCTGTACAGATATTAATAAATTTCCGGATTTGGATCGGTTTTTTCCATTTCCAGCGATGCTGCCAGTAAAGCCAGCCTTGCCACCACACCGTACATATAAAAACGATTTGGTGCCGCAGTCCCCGGCTTTGCATGCATATCAGGCAATGCATGCTGCTGGGCAAATGCAAGCGGCACATAATGGGCACCAGGGGCATTCAAACTCTCGTTGACACCACGATCGGCATGCACACGGTAAAAACCGCCAACCACATAGCGATCGATCATATATACCACAGGTTCGGCAACTGCTTCATTCATACACTCGAATGAATGGACACCCTCTTGCAAAATCACTTCCGTAATACGCAAGCCGTCTTTGCCTACCATCATGTTCGCACGCACCGATGCCGGCAGATTGCGCACTTCTTTGGCGTCTTTGACGGTGACAATGCCCATCCCGTAGGTACCCGCATTCGGTTTGATCACAACAAACGGTGTCTCTTTAATACCATATTCGCGGTATTTCTTCCTGATTTTAGACAACAGGCTACCTACTGCTGTTGCAACGCGCTCGATACTCTCGTCTTTCTGAAAATCCACCTTTTCGCATTTGGAGAATAAGGGGTTTAACATCCACGGATCAACATCGATCAACTTCGCGAACTTTTTAACCACGTCGTCATAGGCCGCAAAGTGGTTACTCTTTCTGCGTACAGTCCAACCTGCATGCAAAGGCGGCAACACACTTTGTTCGTTCAAATCTTCCAAAATGGCGGGAATACCCGTCGACAAATCGTTGTTTAACAGCACCGTACAGGGATCAAAATTATGCAGGCCGACACGACGGCCATTATTGATCCGTTCCAATGGTTCCAGTGTCACCGAACTACCGTCCGGCAAAACGACCTCTGTGGGCTTTGTAATTTCTGGCGACAATGTACCCAGACGGACATTTAACCCTGTTTGCCGAAAAATCTGCATCAACCTGGCCATGTGCTGCAAATAGAAGGTATTGTTGGTGTGCTCGGGAATCATCAAGAGATTCTTCGCATCGGGGCAATATTTCTCGATAGCAGCCATGGCAGCTTGCACAGTCAACGGTAACATGTCTATCGACAGGTTATTAAAGCCTCCCGGGAACAAGTTGGTATCAACCGGCGCCAGTTTGAAGCCGGCATTGCGCAAATCGACCGAACAGTAAAACGGTGGCGTATGCTCCTGCCACTCCAGTCTGAACCATCGTTCGATGGCAGGTGTGGCTGCCAGAATTTTCTTTTCCAGCTCAAGAAGCGGGCCATTTAATGCGGTAACAAGGTGCGGAACCATAAAGACTTTCTGCAGTAAAACGGACATGCCGCGCTTCTGCTTTTCGGTGGGACTTGATTCATAGACCCCATATATAGTACCGCTTTATATTTTTTAAAGGCGCGTTTATCCTGCTATTTTGTCCAAGAAATTGGCCACGCCATACAAAACAGGGATGCCATCACACAACAATGGCATCCCTGTTCCTGCTTAAGTTATTGCTACATGGGCACGTCGCACCCGATGTATTGTCCTGCCTAAAACACTGGCAGATTAGGCAATGGTGCACCACTCCATTTACGGGAAATCGCATCCAGTTCACCATTGACGCGAACATAGGAAATAAATGTATTCAACCATTGCAGCATTTCATAGCCACCTTTGCGTACAGTCATCGAGTTAGGTTGTACCGAATAGGGGAATTTCAGTTCAATCTTGCCCTGTGCACGTGTTTTGATCACATCAAGTGCCATGGTGCTCGGAATCGAAATGACATCAACCTGGTTCGTCAACAACGCTTGTACTGTCGTTGCGTCATCTTCATAGCGGATGATATTGGTGCCTGTCGGAGCGGACCGGGATAACGCTGTATCGTTAGTACTGCCGCGCGATACGCCAACACGTTTTTTAACCAGATCATGCAAGCTCGCGTATTTGGTGCCGACAGGGCCGACAATCGACAACTCGAAACCGCTATACGGCATTGAAAATAAGACAGATTTCGCGCGTTCAGGTGTAGGGGCTAGTGTTGCCACCAGAAAGTCGACTTTACCCGCTTCCAATGTTGGAATACGTGCAGGCGGTGTCAACGGTACCAGTTCAACCGGCAACCCCAGATAACGGCCAATCAGATTCGCCACATCGATATCGTAACCAATTGGCTCGCCTTGTGCGTTTGCACTGCCAAATGGTGGCGTGCCACTGATCACGCCGATTGTTACTTTGCCTTTTTTGATCAAATCCGCAATGGTTTGTGCCTGTACCGAGGTACTTAACAGGCAAGTTGCTGCAAGCACCATCGCCAGGAATTTTGTGCTGACTAATTGTTTGATACGCATAATACGGTTGTCTCCTGATAATTTTTATAACGCTAGTACATCTTGATCTCCGCTGTAACCGATAGACCAGAGGCTTGGTGTTACTCCTCCAGACAGTCCCGGTCCAGTGCGGCATACTGCCATGACGCCAACTCGCGCCACAGTGAGTTAATGTATGAAGTCTCAGGGAATTGTCAGGTGCTGCTCGGATCGATGCCGATGCATCGTGTATGCATCCTGACGTTGTGTCTCACTCCAATTCCATTATTCATGCATATTGCAGAAGCGTTTTTTATTGCAACGTTTATTTCTGCACTGTTGACTCACGATAACAGTGGCTGTATTTTTTTGCAAACTCCGCCGATGAATTATTTTCTTGCAACGCCATCATATTTATCACGTTGCATGACCTACGTAGGCCGCTCTGTTGGCACCAACTCGGTTTCCAACGTCACATGAGACAGTTCGTGAATGTGCGACAACATAGCCTTGTAGGTCAGCGCATCCTTCGGTGCGACAGAGGCCAGCGAAATAATCGCCGCAAAGTGACCCGGGCCGACTTGCCATACATGCAGGTCAGTAATCCTGTCGCCTGTTGCCGCTAGGGCTTCCTGAATCTCTACCCGTACTTCCTGACCCTCGTGCCCGGCGTCCAGCAACACACTGCCTGTATCACGGATCAGACCCCATGACCAACGTGCGATGACGATCGCGCCAACCAAGCCCATCAAGGGATCAGCCCAAAGCCAGCCAAAGCTGCGACCAAGTAACAATGCAACAATCGCCAGAACCGAAGTCAGGGCATCCGCCATGACATGCATGTAGGCCGCGCGCAGATTGTTGTCCTGCCCATGATCGTGATCATGATCGCCGTCGTGGTGAGTATGGTCATGACCGTGGTGATGTGCGTGATCATCCTTGAGCAACCACGCCGACACCAGATTGACCATCAGGCCGAGCACCGCAACAGAAATCGCCTGAACAAAACTGATTGGCACCGGATTGGCTAAACGCAGGAAGCTCTCCCAGCCGATTAGCAATGCGATCATTGCCAAGATCAACGCGCTGGCAAAGCCGGCCAAGTCCCCCAGCTTTCCTGTACCAAATGTGAAGCGGGCATCACGTGCATGGCGCCGTGCATACGCATACGCCAGAACCGTAATCAGCATGGCACCTGCATGGGTCGACATGTGCCAACCATCAGCAACAAGTGCCATCGAACCGTACACCGTTCCGGCGGCAATTTCTGCCACCATCATGGCAGCCGTCAATACGATCACCCACCAGACCCGACGTTCGTTCTGCCGGTGGTGCTTTCCGAGAAAGATATGATCATGGCCCGCCTGGATATCTCCTGCGAGTGAACTGTTTGTATGCAAATGTATATTCATTTCATGTAGGCCCGAATAACGTCAATCATTTCCCGCCCGCCGGTGCGACGCTCTGCCTCGGTTGGCGCATCAATTACGTGTTCCTGCAAATGCCCCTCCATCACTTCGGTAGTAAGCCCGTTCATGGCGCCGCGTGCAGATGCAAGCTGGCGCAGGACTTCACCACATGCAGCCTCCGTCTCCAAAGCCCGCTCGATGCCTTCCAGTTGGCCCTTGATACGCCTGACCCGGGCAATCAGCTTTTCTTTCTGGCGAATGGTATGAGCCATCGTTAATTTCATCCTCAATATAATCTAGGGGACTATATTATCATAAAAGACATATCCATCTTTTTCAAGGTCACAGAACGCCTATCTTCGGCCTTGATTCATTGCTGCCCATTCTGGCACGACTTAATAGTCGATGCGCCAAGGCAAACCAACATCAGTGCTTCAATGTCAGTTCACTTCGTCTTGCAATAGAAAATTGCCTGCGAAAAGCATGACCTTGGCGCTGCCGTAGGGGGATCGAAGGGAAATTGCGTGTGACGTACCTTGTGCCGGGAAAACCGGGAGCCAAGCCGGTACCCCAGGGTCTGGGGCGGGTCAAGTGAGATGCGGGCCATGCCGGACTCCTCTCCGTGCCTCACGATGCCTGTACCCCTCAGACACGCCGGGCCGCCTGGGTGTGACAGCCGGCCTGAACGGCAGGTGACCTCCCGCCGCGGCAGGGATCTATTCTGCGGTGCATGCCAGCCACC
>JAATFN010000016.1 GCA_015655165.1 Betaproteobacteria bacterium
GATGCTTCAGCTTCCAGACGTGCCATGACTTTACCTGTTGTTGCCTGAAACACGTCGACTTTGATGCCTGTTTTTGCTTCAAAACCTGTTGCGAGTGTTTTGATGAGGCCACCCGGACCGGCTGTATAGATAGTCAGCTCCTGTGTGCTGGCTGCTGTTGCTGTGAAACCGAAAGACAGAGACAGTAGTAGTGTTGACAAAGGATTGATGAATAATCTGGTGTTTTTCATGATGAGTGTGATTCGTTATGTATATTAGTGGCGCAGTGTCTGGATGTCGCTGATTTTTCCAGCTTCCATATGTGCGATCGTATGTGCCAAGGCATGTGCTTCACTGTGATCGTGTGTAACATAAACAGCCGTTGTACCAAGGTTTTGTAATAAAACACGGATTTCTTCACAGAGTGATTCGCGTAAAGTGCGGTCAAGGTTGGAGAGTGGCTCGTCAAATAATAAAATCTGCGGTCGTGCAACAATGGCACGTGCTAAGGCGACACGTTGTTGTTGCCCCCCCGACAGTTCTGCAGGTTTGCGTTTTCTGAACGCATCAAGGCCCACCATATTTAATGCTTCTGCGACCCGGCTATGTTGTTCATCACGGGAGATACCCCGCATTTGTAACGGAAATGAGACGTTGCGCTCAATGGTCATATGTGGCCATAGCGCATAGTCCTGAAATACCATACCAAGACTTCTACGTTCCGATGGCACGTTGATGTTTTCGCTATAGATACATTGATGACCGAAAGTGATCGTGCCTTTTTGCGGTTGCAACAGACCTGCCAATGCTTTCAATAACGTGCTTTTTCCACAACCGGACGGCCCCAGCAAAGCCAGAACCGTCCCCGCAGAAACATCAAGGTTGATATCGTTTAATACAGTCTGTCCATGGAAGTCATGTGACAGACCACGTATTGTTATGCCCATATCGTATTGATGTTCTATGTTGATTAGAAAGCGTGCTTCATACCGACAGTCAGACCGAACTGGTTCTTACCGGGCGTGACGTTGACGCCGTATTTCCCACCCAGTACGCTCACAGACGATTTGCTGTTATTGATGACGTAGGCAGACAGTGCATACAGAGACGTACGTTTGGAAAATGCATATTCGCTACCCAATGCCAGCATTGTAGCTTTTGGATCAGAACCGGCATGTTGGATAGAGGGACATGTGACAGCATTCAAGTTGTCACATACAGCACCTTTTTGATGATATATAGCAGCAGATAATGTCAGTGGTGTCGAGATTTTATAATTCATCCCGCCCCAGCTCAGGTGGCTTGTGTATTTGTCTTGTACCAGTTCCTGACGTAACCAACGATAGCCGCCTGATAATTTGAGTGCGGATTCTCCATACATAAAGCCAATGGTGACACGGTTTTCCTGATTGGACTCGGAGGCACCCGCAGCAGGGTTTACTGAATGTTTATTGTAGAAAGACAGGCCGGTATCGAGTGCCTTGGTTTGATATCGCAATGTCAATTCAAGCATGCGTGCTTGGTCGTCTTTGACTGCTGCGCTGACATCGTCCCAACTGCGGCTATATAAAGCACCTAACGATATAATACCGAATTTTTTGATGTATTTAAGCGTGTTGTCCGCACGGTCGGAGAAAGCACTATCGATGCGTTTGATACCGTAGTTTGTACTACCCAATGCATTGTACTTGCTCATCCAGTCTGTCATGAATGTGCTTTGACGACCTAATGTCAGTTCGCCATATGTTTTGTCCGATAAGCCGATAAATGCCTGACGGCCAAATAAGCGGCTTTGTGATTGTGTACCGTCTGATGTATCCATACCTGTTTCCAGTGTAAAGATCGCTTTTAATTCGTTACCAAGATCTTCTGTCCCTTTAAAGCCCAGACGGGATCCTGCCAGATCACCTGAACTCATCGAGTAGGATGTGCCTTTCGGACGGTTATTAACGATCTGAACGCCATTGTCTATAATGCCGTAGACTTGAACGTTGTCTGCGTATGCTACCTGAATGGATGCTGCAAGTGTGCCCAAAATGGCAACTTGATAGAAACGTACTTTCATTGCTGGAGATCCTCTTTGGGATTGAATCGGAGAGGACACTTTAGTAAGCGATGATGACAGCATCGTGACAATGACATCATTCAATCATTTTTATTCTTGCAGTATGTTGCCAATGAAGTGGAAGTTCTCCAGACAAAGGTGTCTCTAAGCAAGCGAATTATTTAGATAGATACGCATTTAACGCCACGATGAGTTTTCCTGGCGGATAGATTGTCTTTGACAGTGCCACGGCATTGTCGATTTCTTGTGGCTGCATATGCTGTTTTAATATTTCAGCCTGATCATGTGCCTGTTTTTGTTTGTATTCTTCTTTATGTTCTCTGGTGGCGAGTTCGAATAATGCATAGGCTACAACATAATTCGTTGGGAGACCGTTTTCCAGCATATATAACAATCCAAGTGGAACAAGTGCATCCAGATAACCAGCATTGGCTGCATGTAAGAACCAGTGGCAGGATTTTTCCAGATCCTTCATGATCGTATCGGTTCTTCCAAAGAAAACACCCAGGCTATACATGCTGGGCGCATGGCCTTTTTTAGCTGCTTTTTTGAACCATTTAATGGCATCCATGCCTTTCTTACGCGGATCTTGCTCGCTGCATAAAACACCTAATTCATACATGGCATCAATGTTGTCCAGTTTTGTTGCTTTAATAAACCATATTTCGGATTTTTCGATTTCTTTGAAGCCTGATGCTTCTAATCTATACAGATTACCTAATGCCATCATGGCTTCCATGCTGTTGTGCTCATCGACTGCCAGATGAAACCATTGTCTTGCTTCTTTATAGTCTTGATATTGGTCGATCAATAAATTGCCCAGATTATTCATTGCAACAGGGTTGCCGCTTTTGGATGCCATGCGTAGCCATTTCGTGGCTTCCAGATAATTGAGTGTTTCCGCATTGGCATAATAATTTCCTAGCGTGCACATTGCATCGACATCACCGTCAAGCGCCCGGCTTTCCAGCTCGTTGATGTCTGGATTTATTGGCATTTGTACAGCCGGTATCGGTTCCTCTGGCGTGGAGTCGGGCGTTGTGTTTTTCATTTCTAACCCAGATCAAATCTTGTTTGTAGAGATTTCGCAAGGAGAAAGTCGATACCAAGTATAACGTGGACAGAGAATATATCTGGCGCTGAATATGCAGAAATATAGGAGATTACTCACCGGATGTAGGGGGTGTTTTATTGCCGTATTTCACAATTGTTGCATCTCTGGGAATTGTTTTTTAAGCGTACTTTTAGAGATTGGTTACAAAAACTTGTTTTACGGAAACAAGATGCCATCGTTGGGGGGGTGCCATAGATCGATTATCCGTGTAGAATTCAGGCCGTGATACGCTGAAATGCGTGGCACATATGCTAGGGGTCCTGATTGCAAACGCTTTCGGGTGAGAAATACCCTTACACCTGATCTGGGTAATGCCAGCGAAGGGAAGCTGCTGAATGTCATTACGCCTGTCTGGCGTGACAATGTTCTAGAACCTCCTTTGCTGGCTCCAAGCCGATTTATGCAAAGGAGCCAAAATGAATGCCAATCCACAATTTCTGTCCGCAACCGCTACGGTTGACGAGGCAGCGATTAAACCACTTCCTAATTCCCGTAAAATCTATGTCACGGGTTCTCGTCCTGATTTGCGTGTCCCGATGCGTGAAATCAGTCAGGCCGATACCCCAGCGTCTTTTGGTGCTGAAAAAAATCCTCCCATCTATGTGTATGACACATCCGGTGTGTATACAGACCCCGACGTGTCGATCGATATACGTTCCGGTTTACCCACACCACGTACAGCCTGGATTGCCGAGCGTGGTGATACGCAAGCGTTGTCAGGCCCGACATCGGCATATGGCGTAGAACGTTTGCATGACCCGAAATTGACTGCATTGCGGTTTAATTTACATCGCAAGCCACGTCGTGCCTTGCCGGGTAAAAACGTCTCGCAGATGCACTATGCACGTGCCGGCATTATTACACCGGAAATGGAATATATCGCCATTCGCGAGAATATGCGCCGCAAGGAATATCTGGAAGAATTAAAAGCATCTGGCCCGATGGGTGCACGCCTGTCGGAGATGATGGCGCGCCAGCACCCGGGGCAGCGTTTTGGGGCGGAGATTCCTGCGGAAATAACACCTGAATTTGTGCGTAGCGAGGTAGCACGTGGCCGTGCGGTGATTCCTGCAAATATCAATCATCCGGAAGTCGAACCGATGATTATCGGGCGTAATTTTTTAGTCAAAATCAATGCCAATATCGGTAACTCGGCAGTGACGTCTTCCATTGGTGAAGAAGTTGAAAAAATGACCTGGGCGATTCGTTGGGGTGGTGACACCGTGATGGACTTGTCGACAGGTAAACATATCCATGAAACACGTGAGTGGATTATCCGTAATTCACCGGTACCAATCGGTACTGTACCGATCTATCAGGCATTGGAGAAGGTCAACGGCAAAGCGGAAGATCTGACATGGGAGATCTTCAGAGATACATTGATCGAGCAGGCAGAACAAGGTGTCGACTATTTTACGATTCATGCCGGTGTACGTTTGCAATATGTACCGTTAACCGCAAAACGCATGACAGGCATTGTGTCGCGTGGTGGCTCGATTATGGCCAAATGGTGTCTGGCACATCACCGCGAATCGTTTCTCTATGACCACTTCGAAGATATTTGCGAGATCATGAAAGCATATGATGTGAGCTTTAGTCTGGGTGATGGTTTGCGTCCGGGTTCGATTTATGATGCCAATGATGATGCCCAATTGGGCGAGTTACGGACACTGGGTGAATTGACACAAATCGCATGGAAACATGATGTACAGGTCATGATTGAAGGGCCTGGTCATGTGCCGATGCACCTGATCAAGGAAAACATGGACTTGCAGCTAGAGCATTGTGATGAAGCACCGTTTTACACATTGGGACCGTTGACCACAGACATAGCACCAGGTTACGACCACATTACCTCCGGTATCGGTGCTGCGCAAATCGGTTGGTATGGTACAGCGATGTTGTGTTATGTCACACCGAAAGAACACTTGGGTTTACCCAATAAAGACGATGTCAAGGAAGGCATCATTACGTACAAGCTTGCAGCGCATGCGGCAGACTTGGCAAAAGGGTATCCCGGGGCACAGATTCGTGACAATGCCTTGTCTAAAGCACGTTTTGAATTCCGCTGGGATGACCAGTTCAATCTGGGGCTCGATCCTGACAAGGCACGTGAATTTCATGATGAGACATTACCGAAAGATTCTGCCAAAGTTGCCCACTTCTGCTCGATGTGTGGCCCGCATTTCTGTTCGATGAAAATTACCCAGGAAGTGCGCGATTATGCCGCAAAAGAGGGCCTATCCAACGAGCAGGCATTGACACAAGGTATGCAGGTCAAGGCTGTCGAATTTGTCAAAAAAGGCGCGGAAATCTACGCAAAACAGTAATCCCATGGAAATTATATTAAACGCACAGCCACATCGGCTTCAGGCAGTGCATACAGTGCAAGAGTTGGTCGCTTCATTGGAGTTAACCGGTAAAGCGATTGCAGTTGCCGTCAATCGTCGTGTTATTGCATCAACGCTTTGGGAGGCAACGCTACTCAATGAGCAAGATAAAGTCGATATAGTGCGTGCAATTGGCGGGGGCTAACGCTTGGGCGAGCTTGGTACAGTCGATATCAATTTGATTTAGGAAATACAATGCAAACAGATGGTGTAATACAAAAAAATGGTGATACAGGTTTGGTGATTGCAGGCCAGACGTTTCGTTCCCGTTTGTTGGTTGGTAGTGGCAAATATAAAGATCTGGAAGAAACCAGACTGGCAACCGAAGCCAGCGGTGCACAAATTATTACAGTGGCAATTCGTCGTACCAACATCGGACAAGATCCGCATGCACCGAGTTTGCTCGATGTCGTGCCACCTTCGCAATATACGATTTTACCGAATACGGCAGGTTGTTATAACGCCGAAGATGCAGTCTATACATTGCAGTTGGCACGTGAGTTATTGCATGGTCATAAGCTTGTTAAGCTGGAAGTGCTGGGAGATGAAAAAACGTTGTTTCCCAATATGCCCGAAACATTGAAAGCGGCAAAAATACTGGTGGATGATGGCTTTGATGTGATGGTGTACTGCAGTGATGATCCGATTCAGGCAAAAATGCTGGAAGATATCGGCTGTGTTGCTGTCATGCCGCTTGCATCGTTAATCGGTTCCGGCATGGGTATTTTAAATCCATGGAACCTGTCGTTGATTATTGCGCAGGCCAATGTGCCGGTATTAGTCGATGCCGGTGTGGGTACTGCATCAGACGCTGCGATTGCCATGGAGCTGGGGTGTGATGGTGTCTTGATGAATACCGCCATTGCCGGAGCTAATGATCCGATTCGTATGGCGAGTGCAATGAAGCTGGCTGTTGAAGCCGGACGACAAGCCTATCTGGCAGGACGCATTGCCAAACGCTTTGCGGCATCTCCTTCGTCTCCGATGGCTGGACGCGTGGTATGAGTACGCTTGCAGCGGTGCCTTGTGTACTGGTTTTTTCCGGTTCTGACCCGAGTGGTGGTGCCGGTATGCAGGCAGATATTCCGGCCATATCTGCCGTTGGTGCCCATCCTTTGACTGTGCCTACCGCATTAACCGTGCAAGACAATGTCAGCGTGTTTGCCGTGCATCCTGTGCCATCTGAATTGGTGGCGCATCAGGCACAGGTCTTGATTGACCGTTTCGATATCCGTGCGATCAAATTAGGGATTGTCGGCAATAGTGACAATGCCGACGTCATCGCGCAATTAATCGGCCAGTTAAGGCAGCGTAATCCGGCATTGCCTGTTGTGTTTGATCCTGTGCTGGCAAATGGCAAGGGAGACAATTTATCTGCCGACGATGCTGTTCTGGCTTTGATGCCTTTGTATGCCTTGGCGACGGTGATAACACCGAACCTGAATGAGGCATCGCGTTTATGCGGGGCGGACAAGACACCACAGCAACAAGCAGAACTTTTGCTCGAGCGTGGTTGCGAGCATGTATTGTTAAAAGGCGGGCATGGTCCAAGTCATGAGGATGTCACGAATCGCTGGTTCTCCCGTCAAGGTGGAACAAATGCCTGGACGTGGGCACGTTTACCGGATGAATTTCATGGCAGTGGTTGTACATTGGCCGCTGCATTGTCAGGTTATCTGGCACAAGGATATGCCATTCAAGATGCAATTGTAGCGGCGCAACGGTATTGTCAGCATGCATTGGACAATGCATATAGCATTGCGGAAGGGCAAAAAATTCCCAATCGTGTCATACCGTTTTTAAAGGAAGCATGATGCATGTATTAAAAGGCTTATATGTCGTCACCCCTGATTGGGATGATACCGATAAGTTGATTGCTGCGACCGAGTCGGCATTAATCGGTGGCGCACAGCTTGTCCAGTACCGGCATAAAACTGCCGATGCTGTGTTGCGTCGCGAACAGGCTGCAGCGTTGCTGGATATGTGTCGTAAATATGGCATACCGTTTATTGTGAACGACCATGTTGATGTCTGTCTGGAAATCGATGCGGACGGTATTCATGTTGGCGGTACAGATCAATCGGTGGCGGCAGTCAGAGCATTGGTCGGCCCCGATAAAATTGTCGGTGCTTCCTGTTATGGGACATTGCAATTGGCAATTAATGCACAAGCCAATGGGGCAAGTTATGTGGCTTTTGGTGGATTTTATCCATCACGTGTCAAAAAATATGATTTTAAAACGCCTGTCGACATTGTGAGCCAAGCCAAAGCACAATTATCCGTGCCGGTTGTGGTCATCGGTGGTATGACGCAAGACAATGCATTACCGTTAATTGCAGAAGGTGCCGATATGGTTGCGGCAATTAGCAGTGTTTACATGGTAGATGATGTCGAAAGTGCGGCAAGACAGTTTGCCGATTCTTTTTAATACGGCGAGTGATTGATATATCTGTCGCCATCATGCAAACAGGGCACCAGTGAGTGCCCTGTTTGTTTATATCTGCACATTATTCTTCTAACAAACTGCGTAACATCCATGCATTTTTTTCGTGCAATTGCATGCGTTGGGTTAACAAGTCCGCAGTCGGTTCGTCAGCAGCAGCATCGACGACCGGGAAAATGGAACGTGCTGTACGTGTGACGGCTTCCTGACCTTCAACCAATTGACGTATCATTTCTTCGGCAGTGTGTGTTCCAGTCGCTTCTTCGATTGAAGACAATGCTGCAAATTCTTTGTACGAACCAGGTGCCGGGAATCCCAAAGCACGGATACGTTCTGCGATGAGATCAACTGCGGAGGCAAGTTCGAGATACTGACCTTCAAAC
>JAATFN010000265.1 GCA_015655165.1 Betaproteobacteria bacterium
ATGAAAATCAAATTTACCAAAATGCATGGTGCCGGCAATGACTTTGTTGTCATTGACGCCATCCATCAACCGATTGCCTTAAGCCCCGAGCAATGGAAATTCATTGCCGACCGCCGTTTTGGCATTGGCGCTGACCAGATGTTGGTTGTGGAACAGGCACAGTCGGACAATGTGGATTTCCGCTACCGCATCTACAATGCCGATGGTGGCGAAGTGGAACAATGCGGCAATGGCGCGCGCGCATTTGCCAGGTTTGTCAGTGATAAAGGATTAACCAGCAAAACGACGATTCGTGTGGAAACCATGTCGGGCATTATCGAGCCAACATTAGAAGCCGATGGTCGCGTCACCGTTGACATGGGCGCACCTGTGCTGACCCCTGAGCAAGTGCCATTCAATACAACAGGCCTATCCGGTAAGACACAAGGTGATGATGTACTCTGGCCATTGGATGTGGCGAATAAAGTCACCTGGATTTCAGTTGTCTCGATGGGTAATCCGCATGCAGTACAACTTGTCGACGATACAGAAAAAGCACCTGTATTGCTTGATGGCCCCATCATCGAACATCATCCGCGTTTCCCCAAACGCGTCAACGCGGGCTTTATGCACATTGTTGACCGTCACAATGCAAATTTACGTGTATATGAACGTGGCGCCGGTGAAACCCTGGCATGTGGCACCGGTGCATGTGCCGCTGTTGTTGCTGGCATTCGCCGTACCTTGCTTGACTCTCCGGTCACGGTACAAACCCATGGTGGAGCGCTGACCATTGCCTGGGAGGGCGAAGGAAAATCCGTCAAAATGACAGGGCCAGCCGTTTCGGTTTTTGAAGGCGAAATCGAGCTATAAGTCGCTTTAAGCCGCGCGATCCAGCAAAGACAATATCGTCTTTAACCGGTATTGTCTTTGTCTGTAATTCCCTTCAGGTCCTTCCAAACCGCAGTCAATCCCCTCAAAAATCCGTCCCAGACGATCTAAAGTCTGACGTTCTTCACCGGTAGACACCACAATGACCCGACGCTTGCTGCGCGCATAGTGGTCCCGGATATCCACGACCAGACAATGCCCCTTATCGGCTGTGTGCAAATCGATTAACAAGGCCTCGGCCCGTGACAAACCGAAAACAGCTGCCAATTCTATTCTGGCAGTTAAAAACGGGGCTTCAACCATCATTTGGTGTGTCAGTTGGGTACGTGCCTCAACCGCCCACTCTTCCGGCGTCGCCTGTTCTGAGATTTTAGCAAGCAATATGGCAGCTTGCGCATGTTGCTGCGCAGCAGCTTTTTGCAGCCAGTAAACCGCCTGCACATCATTGTCTGCCGTCTCACGTCGATGACGCCATGCTTTGGCACCACACTCGTACTGCGCCTGGTTATGCCCCATTTCCGCAGCACGTTCAAGATAGCGATATGCATCCTCTGTATTTCGCTGGGAGAACTCCGGCTTCAAATAAATCATCGACAATCGATACCAGGCCTCTGGCAGACCCTGTGCTGCTGCATATTCCAGCCAACGGATCGCTTTTTTGTAATTGGCAGTTCCTGCCTCAAACACGACACTGATTTCTTCTGTATAAATGCGCGCTAGCACACTGCCCAACAATAATTGGGCATGACGGTCTTGCGCATAGGCACGCAATTCGAGTAATGCAAGCAAGTCATCACTATTGGTCTGGTCATCACCTAACAATACTTTTGTTAGCCGCGACAATAACTGAAGGTTTTCAGTACCAAGTAGCGCTGCAAATTCTTCTGACGGTGCATTGAGTTGCGCGATATGAGCCGCATGTTGCGCCACGAGCTCCCGTGCTAACGGCATGGCACGACGCAAAAACACTTCCCAGTCGGAATGCACCCAGGCAGCTTCGGCCAACAGATACTGGGCCTGCTCGACACCGGCATCTGCTGCCTTGCGCGCCCAGCCTGCCGCCTCACCTTGCCGGTAAAGGGCCTCCAAATCAAGGGGCTGTTCCTGTTCAATTGAGCGGGCAATGTCGGCACGATGCTGCTGTTTGGCCAGTAACCATTGTGCCTCTGGCAGACCGGTGGCTGCCGCCTTTTGCAAGGCACGCAGCGCTTTTTGGGCAAGGCCTTCATCAGTCAGGCTTGCTTGGTCAGACAGCACTAAAGATGCGAATACCCATGCAGCAGGCAAGATGCCTGCGTCAAATGCGCGTTCATACCAGAGAACATAGGCCAAAGGATTGCCACTTTGAACAAGCGTGTCATACGGAATATGCTCACCGATTAACAACCAGGCATCTTTCTCATCCTGTTTGGCAGCACGATCCAACCAATGCAATGCTGTTTGCAAATTCTGGGGAAGTCCGTCACCACCAAACAAATACCGCTTACCCAATAATAACTGTGCACCGGACTGATTCGCGCGGGCTGCACGAATTAACGCTAAATCTTTACGACTTGCCATGCGACACCGCTTTCCAATTAAAAAAATCGAAATCGTCATCCGCAAAGTCTTTTAACTTTGCTTATTTTTTTAATGAAAACGACGTTTACGACATATTCGCGCCAGTAAATGCGACACGAACTCTTCCCGCCCGGCCTAAATAGTCTCAATAAAACAACTTGGCACGCAAGTAATGTTAAAAAAATACAACATTTTTACCTACTTTAGTTCTGGATAGCCAAATCCAATGGTTTTAAACGACCATTGCCCGGTAGAAATTTTGCAAAATGATTAAGGTAGGCTCATCTGCCTGGCCAAAATGCTGGTGCAGGTATTCAAGACTTGTTTAAAAAAAGGATGTCCAAATGAAAAAATCTTTACTGGCATTGTCCGTACTCGGCGCATTCGCTGGCGCGGCTCAAGCTCAAAGCTCCGTAACAATTTACGGTTTGATCGACACTGGCGTTTCTTACAACAGCAAAGTTGTTAAAACTGATGGTACTAATGGCGGCAAATTTGCACTGAACTCCGGTGTTATTAACGGTTCCCGTCTCGGCTTCAAAGGTGTTGAAGATCTGGGTGGCGGTCTGAACGCAATTTTCCAATTGGAAACTGGTTTCTCTAACGACACAGGCGCCAATGACAGCTCAACAGGCGAACTGTTCCGTCGTAAGTCTGTAGTCGGTCTGTCCGGTAATTTCGGTACAGTGTTGGCAGGTCGTCAAACTGACTTCTTGGATGATATCGGTGCATTGACTTCTGTTGCTGACTTCGGCGGCATCGTTAGCAACGCTGGTTCCGGTGCAGCTCGCCTGCAAGGTACTCGTTCTAACAACTCTGTTCGCTATAACACAGCTAACCTGGGTGGCTTTACAGGTAGCGTGATTTACGGTTTCGGCGAAAAAGCTGGCAAAGTATCTAACGGTCAAGCCTACGGTATTGGCGGTAAATACGAAAACGCCGGTCTGGCATTAGCTGCTGCTTACTACCAAGGTAAAGGCGACGGCGCTGATACAGCTTCGACAGCTGCAGGTTATGCATCTGAAACAGCTGTAAAAACATTCACTTTGGCAGCTAGCTACCAAGTGACTGACGCAGCTCGCGTTTACGCTAACTGGTCCCGTGTCAAGAACCCAGAAACTTCTGTTCGTGTCAACGAATTGAAAACTGATGCGTTTGACTTGGGTGGTAACTACGTGTTGTCTAACAACATCAAGTTGATCGGTAGCGTACAACACGCTCGCCTGAAAGAAACTGGTAACACAGGTAAACTGACTCAAGTTAACTTGGGCGCTGACTACCTGTTGTCCAAACGTACAGATATCTACACAGTCGTATCGTATCTGAAAGCGAAAGACACAGTTAACCCAGGTATCGGCAAGGGTAACCTTGGTGTTGATAGCGGTAACCAAACAGCAGTTAACGTTGGTATCCGTCACCGCTTCTAATCTCATCAGCTAATTCAGATGGTTTCCATCTGAAGCACTGTTAGATAGACCGCAGGCCCACATGAGCAATCATGTGGGCCTGTTAATTTTTAAGCCTTCTGTAACAAGTCGGCAATGTGGTTGTCATGCACGGTAATAGCGTTGATAATCGCTGTAATATAGTAGCTCCCTTTAACCATCCTATTTCATTCGGCCAATGACCACGCATCTGGATTCTGGTGTCATCGCAGACTACCTTCTCGATCATCCACACTTTTTTGAAGAACACGCCGAGTTGCTTTCGAACGTGAAACTGTCCAGTCCATTACTTGGACGTGCCATTTCTTTGCAAGAACGACAAATGGAAATTTTGCGCGAGAAGATCCGCACATTTGAATTGCAAATCGCCAAATTACTGCGTACTGCCCAAGAAAACGACGCCATCGCCCAAAAATTCCATCTGTGGACATATGCTATTTTGCGCGCAAAACCAGACAACTTGCCGCAGCAATTAGTGGATGATTTAATCCGTATATTCGACGTGCCACAAGCCACATTACGCTTGTGGGATCTACCTGACGTGCATGCTGAAGCATGGTACGCAGCACCGGTGTCAGAAGCGACACATCAGTACATCAATAGCTTGACGACGCCTTTTTGCGGTGCAAATCCTGATGTTGATGCCGTCTCCTGGTTACCTGACCCAGCAGCAGTCCAGTCCGTTGCGATCATTGCCCTGCACCCTGGAGCATCTACCCAAGCACGTGGTTTGCTCGTGATCGGCTCTGCTGATACTGGACGCTTTACGTCGGAGATGAGTACAGATTTCTTAACCCGTATTGGCGAGACAACCAGTGCGGCACTCTCTCATTTGTATGAACCGCACACTGGTGAATAAAGACAACGACACATTTGTACGACACTATTTAGATAGCTTGCAGCACCAACGCAAGCTGTCAATGCATACGGTGACAAACTATGCGCGCGATTTGGGTGAATTGACGGTGTTTTGCAAGCATATGGCCACTGAGTTGGCCGCTGTCACCCCGGTCCAAATACGCAAATGTGCGGCACAACTGCATGCCAAAGGGCTCAACGCACGCTCCATCGCACGCAAGCTATCAGCATGGCGCGGGTTTTATGACTGGCTATCGGACAATGCAACGATTGCCTGCAATCCGGTAGAAGGCATCAAAGCGCCTAAAAAATCCAAACCGCTACCCAAAGCACTTGCTGCTGATGATGCCGTTTATCTGGTGTCGCATGCCAACCCTGTTAAAAACCCAGATTCACCCACCCAGTTGTGCAATCTGGCCATGTTTGAACTGTTGTATTCGAGTGGATTACGGATTTCCGAACTGGTCAATGTAGACATCCAGTTCTCCAAAGAAGGTGCTTATCAGTCACAAGGCTGGCTCGATGTCAAAGAAGCAGAAGTCTTTGTCACCGGCAAAGGCAATAAAATGCGTAGCGTGCCTGTTGGCAAACCCGCATTGGAAGCCATCTCCCGCTGGCTGACAGCGCGCGCCAATGTCGTTAAACCACAACCTGAAATTCAGCATGCTTATGCATTATTCTTGACCGAGCGGGGTACGCGTATGTCCGCACGTGTAGCACAGTTGCGCTTAAAAGCCCACGGTAATGCATTGGGCCTTCCTACCGACGTGCATCCCCATGTATTACGGCACTCCTTTGCCTCGCATGTCCTGCAAAGCTCGGGCGACTTGCGTGCCGTACAAGAACTCCTCGGTCATGCCTCGATTGCAGCCACCCAGGTCTACACCTCGCTGGATTTCCAGCGGCTCGCACAAGTCTATGATGCCGCCCATCCACGGGCAAAAAAAACCGGAAATCCTTAAACAAACAGTACTCACTGCATGATTTACCACCGATTCAGGTGTTTTAAGGCATAATCCGTTATAGTAAAGTGCGATTAACGCATGTCCTTTTTTGTGAAATCGAAACTCGCCACTATGTCATCGTCCTCCATACACGCCAAACATCTTCCCGCAACCGACACCGCAGAAACACAACTGCGGGACGCAGGAGTGCGGGTAACGCAAGCGCGTATTAGCGTACTGGAAACATTACTGGCAGCCCGCAACGCCATGTCGCATCAGGACGTCCAGGATGCCTTGACCAGCATGGATCGCGTGACACTCTACCGTGCCCTCGATTGTTTAACAGAAGCCGGATTAACGCACAAGATCGCCAGTGACGATCGCATCTTCCGTTATAGTGCCGGCAACGAACACACCGAGCATCAGCAC
>JAATFN010000110.1 GCA_015655165.1 Betaproteobacteria bacterium
GATTCCGGAACAGAGCGCCAGTGGGAAACACTTCCCAAGCCTTGATGTAAAAATACCAGCGTAGGTGTATCAGGTTTTGTTGCGGGCAGATAACGGTATTCAATACAATTGGTATTGACCTGCATAAATGCACTCCCGGCAGGGTGGGTAATGCTACTTTTATTTGTCATTGTCAGACGAAGAGATGGATGATGTATGTGCTATACAGGTACAGATTCAATTTTTATGAATAAGGATCTACTGCTCCTGATTCGCTAGTTGATCACGTAGCCATCTCCGATCTACTTTTAATAAAGTAGTTTTCGGCAATTGGTCGATATAAAAAAAACGACCTGGAATCTTGTATCCACCCAATTTTTCTTTGATGAGCAAGCTGAGTTCTTGTTCTATGGCATGTGTTTGGGATTGAGGTTCTGCGAGTACAAGATAAGCGGCAGGTTTTGTCAGGCCATTTTGGTCTTGGTAAGATACCACGGCGGCTTCTTGTATGCGGATATCTGACACGAGTACTTCTTCAATTTCAAGTGGTGAAATCCATAAGCCTTTCACTTTAAATACATCGTTTGAACGTGCTGCAAACCAGTAAAATCCATCTTCATCATAATAAAGTTCATCACCGGTTTTAATCCAGCCATCGATAATGGATTGTTGTGATAGCGTGCGTTTTCGCCAGTAAAATGGCGTGCCTGTTGTGCTATAGACTTCTGCTTGGCCTTTGGTATTTGGTGTAGTGACAATATTGCCTTGACTGTCTATCAGTCTTATTTCATAGCCAAAAACAGGTTTCCCAATACTCCCCCTGCGGAATGCTTCAGGGCGATTGGCGATCCATTCATAGGTTACCTCCGCGCTACCGATCGAGTCGAGTAATTCGATTGCAAAAATTCGTTGGAATTGTTCGAAAAAAGCAATCGGCATTTTTTCAGAGGCTGTAACAGCCAATGTGATAGACGAGAAATCCGGTAGGACATTCTTTTCATTTACATGAACCACAATATTTTTGACAATCGTAGGTACGGTAATCCATTTATTGGGTTTTTTCTTTTCGACAAGTGCGATGATATTTTCTGCAGTCGGGTCTTTGCGGGAAATAACACTATGAGCCCCCCAATAGAGAGGAATCAGTACGCCTGGCCATAAACCGTGGGTAAAATATTTTCTGGATGTGGCAAAAACGACATCGGTTTGTCGATAGGACCAGAATGCACCCTGACGTTCCGGGATATAAATGAAGTCGCTTGATAGATGCGTAATACCTTTTGCCCTACCTGTTGTGCCACCAGAATAAAACATATACGCCAGATCGTCTTTATGAACATGGATATGGGTATCACGTCCTGCTTGATCGACTGGCCATTGCTGATGATATTGTATTGCTAGCGCTGGACTTTTCCATCTTGACAAATCAGGTTGTTCACCGGCATCGGATTGTCGAACAATAATAGATTTGAGAGAGTGTGGAATATCCGGATAGATCGCATCGAATTTTTCCAGTTGTTCGCTATCAATTATCAGTGTTCTGGCAGCGGTATCTTCAAGGAAATACAAAAGATCATGCGAGCGATAGGCATCGGAAATAACGACGTGAATTGCACCTATGCGAATTGCTGCCAACCAGTAAGCAATATATTCCAGACTATCTTTTCCAAAAAGGAAAACGCGTTCACCACTACGTACATCTGCACTAATCAGTTTACCGACATGGTCTTTTATAATTTCGAGTAAAGTACTGTACGTATAGACTTGATCATCGACACTTAATGCAGGTGATGCACCAAGACCATTGCTGATATGCCTATCAATTAATAGAGAAATTGGTTGGAAAAAATCGGGGATATCTTTGTCGATCCATGGCGTATTGGCTGTTGTGTTCATCGTGATTAATAGAGTAGCGGGTATAAGCTTGGTCGTTTAGTTGTAATATGCGGATAAAAGTGCAGTCCGCTCTTGCGGAATATCCGGTTTTCCGACAGCAGTAACTGCACCGTTTCTTAAGACAACGACGCGCTTCGATTCTGAAAAAACGAGATCCAGATCATGTTCAACCCAAATGACAGAAACATGATGGTGTTCTCTTGCGACGCGAATTAATTCTGCAATCAGTGGTCTTTCTTCGCGGGAAAGTCCAGATGCAGGTTCGTCAAGTAATAAAACAGAAGGAGAGCTGACAAGTGCGCGCGCCAGATCGACACGCCGTAATACGCCCAATGGCAATTCGTTCGGATATTTATGCAGTACTTCACTGATACCGCAGGATTGGGCAACATCTTGCACTTTGGTCTTCAGAGATCTTTCTTCTCTTAAGAAAAGTAAAGGACGTAAAAGCGAATCCAGAGCGTTATAGCGTAATTTTGAGGAAAAGCCGACAGCAATGTTTTGAAAGACGGTCAGACTCCTGGAGAGTTGAAGTCCTTGAAAAGTTCTTGAAACACCATGCTTCGCGATGGCATGCTGTGGTACGTCAAGAAAATTCTTCTCTCCGAGTACGGTAATTCTGGATTGTGAATCGGGATGGTAAACACGCGAGATACAATTCAGCAATGCTGATTTACCGGCACCATTGGGGCCGATAAGACCGATCACTTCATTGTGTGCAACATCGAAACTGACTTTTTTTAAGATTTCCAGTCCGCCATAACGAAGAGAGATATTATGCAGCGAGAGAGCGCTATTGTTTTCCATTGTCATCATTCCTTTATATATCAGGCCGCAGCAAGACCAACAATGAAGTGTTCGATGCGCTGGATGTTGTCGGTTGTATATTCATCAAAGGATGCAATCACTTGCCCTCTATCCAGGACAATGACATTGTCGGTAAAGGCCGGTAGCCATTTGGCATCAGATTCTGCGACGATCAAGCATAAATTCAGTGCGGCACGCAGTTCACCCAGTTTTTCGGCAAGGTTTTCAATGACGGGCACTGAAAGCCCAAGACTGGGCTCGTCCAGTAACAGCACCTTTGGACTGCCCAGTATGGACATGCCAATAGCCAGCATTTGCTGTTCGCCTCCGGAGAGATTTCCGGCAATTGTTTTTCTGCGTTCAAAAAGGCGGGGGAACCAATGAAAGACATCATCGATCGACACGTGGCCGATAATCCTGTCGGAGACAGCCAGATTTTCAGACACCGTCATTGTCGGATAGATTTTGCTATGTTCCGGGACTAATCTGATACCGGTTTTCAATCTGTCTAGAATTGTATTCGGCAATAATTTTTTCTGTAGATACACCTCCCCCGTGGCAGGTATCAATCCGGCGATAGCTCCCAGCAAGGAAGATTTTCCTGCACCATTGGCACCTGCTATTGCTAGCGCATTGCCAGATGAAAGATGCGATGAGAAGTTCTCGACAGCGGTGGTATTTCCATACTTGACAGTTAAGTTTTTTATTTCAACGTATGTATCTGGATCAGGCATTTTTTTTGCTCCTGACAGAAATACGGGTTCTGATGATGAGGCTTAGCATGAGTATGAGTCCGATAATGATGGTTTCAACACCACCCGCGCGGCTCACATCGATCAAGTTTGTAAACGTGATCAAGTGCGTGACGATCGGGGATAAGATGATCATGACAAACGATGCTACGATGGCGCCACCGAGATTGCCGACACCCCCCAGTGCGACTATCGTCAGAAATAGTATTGCCATATGTAAGGTATACAGTCCTGATTGGGCAGTGCCGTAGTAATACGCATTGATTGCCCCGGCAACAGCTGTAATGGCTGACGTAATCGAGAAGACACCAAGACGCGTTCTTTGTTGCGATATCCCTAACACGGATGCTGCTGTGGGATTATCTTTCAAGACAATCCAGCGCCGGCCTATATGTGAATGTTGCAGCCATCGAAGCCATAAATAGATCCCCAGTCCTATGAGTGCCAGGGCATACCACCATCTTGTAGATGTACTCAATGCAAAACCAAATAGCGATGGAGAAGAGAGAATAAATCCTGTTGAATAGGTGAGAGCCACATCGATATTTTGCATGAGCGGTTGCAAAATGAATTGCAAGGCGAATGTGCCTACGGCTAAATAGATGCCGACTACCCTCAGTGTTGCCAAAGCCAATGCTGCGCCGATAACGAGACCGACAAATGCACTCGCAAAGATGGAGGTTGTCAGACCCAAATCAAACTGGTGGGCTAGTAGTCCCGCCGTATAACCGCCAATGCCGATGAATGCAGCTTGCCCCAGAGAGAGGAGTCCTGCTGTACCGGTTAAAATGGTCAACGGCATCGCCGCTAGTGCCAATAATGCACCGCTTGTTGCAAGAGAAAGCCAATAGCCATTCAGAATAAAAGGTACTGCAAGGATCAATATGGTAATGAAAATGGCGATTTGTCTCTGTTTGGAGAGATGAAAATGGTGGTCGATTGGCGTGTTCATGTTATACCCGTTGAATGTGTTCTGATTTGCCGCTTAAGCCGTAAGGGCGGAAAACAAGAAAAATTCCCAGCAATACAATCGGTGTTAATGTCGCGTAGCGGGAGTCAAGAAACACTGTCGTGATATTTTCTACAATGGCCAGAACGATTGCTCCTGCGATAGCACCAATCGGGCTTGTCAGTCCGCCAATGATCGCTGCGATAATGGCATTCACACTCAGTGAAGCATTTTCCAGTGAGATTGAAGTCAAACTGGCGCCGAGGATACCTGCTGTCGCTGACAGAATGCCAACCAGTGCACCGATAAGAAGAATGCGTTGCTGTACAGGGATGCCACGCAATGTACTGAGTGTGCGGTTGTCGGCAATTGCTTGCATGTCATATCCGATGCGCGATTTTTTCAACAGCATGACCGTGCCGATTGCCAGCAAAAGACCGATAGTACCGACGATAATTGCCAAACCGGAAATTCTGGCATCTCCCAGATTGAAAAACAGCGGGGTAACCGTGTAGCGATAAATTTCACCTTGCCAGATGACACTCATGATCCCTTGTAGAACAATGGAGAACGCGATGGTAATCATTGTGCCGATGAAATGGCTGCCGGTTGTCCCCATTTGTTCGATAATCCAGAGTAACAGGATACTGATCAATGTGATGATCGCTACTGCGACAACGACGCCAATCAATCCGGAGAACGGGACTGATTGGGTATTGAGCCAGTCATTTGTGCTGTAGGCAATAAAGGAAGCCAATGCACACAACTCGCCAACGCAGAATAACAAGACTTTGTTGGTGCGATAGATCAAGACGATAGCCAGCGCAAATAGACTGTAATAACCGGCCGAGCTAAATAGTTGTGTGAAAAAATCTGTTGTTAACATTATTATTTTGCTGCTTGTTTTGCCGGCGCTAATTGATACCAGTCACCGACAGCATCAAAGTTGGTGGTCGTCTTGTTGAAATGATAGACACGATAGGCTGTAGGGCCATAATGGTCTTTTTCTGTATATTTGATATTGATACCTGTTAAACCACCCGGATTGACATCAGTACTATTTAATGCGCGGGTAAAGGCTTCAGGGGAACAATCGTCTTTACATTTTTCAAATGCCTGGGCAACAATCTGTCCCAGTATCCAGCCACTGCTATGCGCTGCTACAACTTCTTTAATGCCAGCTTTGGTCGCAGCTTGTTGCAGTTTTTTGGCTTCGCTACCTTCATTGCTGATGTTGGTTCCGGAGATGTAGCGTGAATAGGTGTAGAAGTCGATATCCGGTGCAGATTTTAAGGCTTCACGCTTGACAGGATCATTGATGCCGGTTTCAAGATTCAGATAGATCTTGTTGTAACCAGCTGCACCAAGTGCCGGAATGAGCCCAATAAAGTGGCTTTGTCCGAAACAGTCCGTAATGACGTCAGGATTGAATTTGATAATATTTGCGACAACAGATCTGAAATCCCGCTGATTTTGCGGGACGATAAATATTTTTGTTTCATCAAATCCGTTTTGTTTTGCCGAAGCCAGTGAAGTTTCGCATGAAATGATCGATGCTGGTGCTTCAAACGCGACACAAGCAAAACGGCGTGCCGTCTTGCTCAAATTACGTGCGATTTTGCCAGTAATGGTATTGGTGACATTAAATACCTGACCTGCACCAAACACATGTTTGGCTGCCGGTTCCAGTACAACAGGCAAATTAGGCGGGAAACCGACGACAACTGGTAATCCGACCTTTTCTGCTGCCGCATAAGTGGGAACATGTGTCGAACTCACTGCAATACCGGCAATGCCGGATACATTTGCCGCTTTCAATTCGTGTACTGCATTCACCGATTTCTGCGTATCGCTTTGTACATCTTTCAATATCGTATCAATCTTGCGACCATTAACACCACCGGTCGCATTGAGTTGATCGATGTAGAGCTTGAAACCGATATAGGTATCTTTGAATGTTCCTTGAACCGGTCCGGTAATGTCTGAAATATATCCGATTTTATAAGGATCTGATGTGGATGCATGGGAAATTTGCATGGATAACATCGTTGACAGTAGCGCTGCAATTTTCAGCCATGATTTTTTTTTCACAGTAACTCCGGGTAGTGTTAATTGTCGCATTGGGATAGTTCATTCTTATTGCATAAGATGCTCGATAGTATAGAACTAAGGTATGTATTAACTGAAGTTACTTTTTTTTATTTGAATATACGATTTTTTATTTCTCTTTGAAAAATTCTAATGCGATTGGCAAATATGGAAATATGTTGATGATATAAGGGTTTCGGAGGTTTTATGAATTGAAGATAGAAATGAATGAAGATTTTCAATTTTCCCTGACTGAGAAGTCTCATTTTTCTTTATATATTATGTTATATATATAAAGACTGAAAAAATGTGATGATGAGAATTTGATCTCCAGGTATGAAATTTGATCAAATGCATTATCTCTACGCGATTAATTAAGTCTGATTCTCTATAAAGAAGACATATTTTGAAAGATTAGAACGTCTCATGAGTAACAAAAATCTAGCTGTTGCGGTGGATTCTTTTCCTTTGGAAAAACATAGCAAATCTTGGGTTATTTATTTGTCATTGGCTATTGTCACTATGAGTTTTACTGCAACAGGACCTGTTGCAATCATCATTGCGGCAGCCAGGGAAGGAGGACTTTCCCAGGCCGAGTTATCTTCATGGTTATTTGCCGTATTTTTTATTAATGGCGTGATCAGTATTGTGTTGAGTTGGTGGACAAAACAGCCATTGGCATTTTTATGGACCATTCCGGGTACGATTCTAGCCGCGCCAGTCATTGCGCGTTATGGACTGGATGCTGTTGCCGGTGTCTATCTTGTGTGTGCCGGGATACTGGTGATTCTGGGCGTAACCAAATTGATTGTGATATTGGATCGCTTGGTTCCAGCGCCGGTTGTGATGGGGATGATTAGTGCATTATTTGTTAAATACACAGCTGCAATTGCACATGCAACACTGAGTTCCCCTGTTTTGGGGGGGATCATGCTTTGCAGTTATTTCTTGTTGTTGCGTTTGGAAAAAAGTAGGGGATACAGTGTGATGCCACCAATTCTGGGGGCACTGCTAGCTGGTGGTGTAACATTGTTTGTCACAGGCATCTCTTGGCCATCCGGGCATTCATATGACGTGATAGCGTTGCCTGCTGTGATTCGGCCAGTTTTTAATATGCAGGCTATTATCGAGTTATCGATACCGTTACTGGTGACGATCCTGTTTGTACAAAATGCACAAGGATTGGCTGTGCTACGTGAAGTAGGGTATCGCCCTTCATCGCGTCTTGTCACCATAACGAGTGGTATTTTTACCGCTGTATGTGCACCATTTGGGGCATGTCCTTCTGTTTTGGCGGGCCCTTCAAATGCGATTCTGGTGTCGGCCGGAAGTTATGGGAAACATTATATCGCCGGAATTATTGCCGGTATTTTTTGTATCATTGCAGGCATCTTTGCCAATGGATTTACGCATCTTGTCATAGCGCTTCCGCCCGAATATATTGCAATTCTGGCTGGATTGGCAATGTTAATCGTGTTGGAAAAGTCGTTTAAAAGTGCATTTTCATCGGCGTTGCCGTTGAGTGCGACAGTGACTTTTGCGGTGACAATCAGTGACATCATGATTGCAGGGATTGGTGCGCCAGCATGGGGAATATTGATCGGTAGCATGCTGGCATTCCTTGTCGAAAAAAAACGGGATAGGGTATCAGTCTAATGGTGTTGCGCGATGGCGGTTCACATCGACTGTCGTCACATAGCCTGCCTCATTACTCCAGCTGTTTCTAATGTAGGAGACAACAGCTGCAATTTCCTCATCTGATAATAATTGTCCGAATGGAGGCATACCATAAGGACGGGGGTTCCCTTGTGTTGAGGGCGGGAAGCCGCCATGCAATACCGTTCTGATCGGGTTGTTCGGCACATCCATAGTAATGGAACGATTGTTGTTTAATGGCGGATAGGAGGGGGGGATGCCCTGGCCATTTGTCTGATGGCAGGCAATACAATATTTGCCATAGACAATTTTTCCTAACGACATTAATTGTTCTGCTTCTTTCGGATTGCCTGAGATGTGTTCGTTTGACGGGGTTACTGTTTTAGGAAGCGACTTCAAATATACCGCCATCGCGTTTACATCATCTGTCGACATATATTGCAAGCTGTTGCGCACGACCTCTGCCATTGGCCCAAAAGCCGTGCCATGAGGAGCTATGCCTGTTTTAAGTAGCGCAGTAATATCGGCAACATGCCATTCACCCAGACCTGCTTCTTTGTCGGAGGTCAACGATGGTGCATACCAATTGGCAATCGGAATCAGGCCACCTGCAAGATTTGCGTCTTCCAGCCCACCTAAAGCATTGCGCGCTGTATGACAAGACGTACAGTGCCCCAACCCTTGGACCAGATAGGCACCACGGTTCCATTGTATGGTCTGGCTGCTGTTTGCACGATACACACCTGGTGTGAAATACAATATACGCCAGCCGGCCAGAAGAAACCGCATATTGTAGGGAAAGCGTAATTTATGCGTCTTGTTGACTTGGTTAACTGCCGGAATACCTTGTAAATAGGCAAACATGGCATCCGAATCTGCGCGGGTGATTTTCGTGTATTCGGTAAAGGGAAACGCCGGATACAAGAATTCCCCGTCTTTGCCTTTACCATGGTGCAAGGCGCGCCAGAAGTCATGTTTAGTCCAGTTGCCGATACCATTTACTTTGTCGGGTGTGATGTTGGGCGAATAGATGATGCCAAACGGCGTTTGAATACCGCGCCCGCCAGCATAAGGCTCGCTGCCGCGTTGTGTATGGCAGGCAATACAATCGCCGGCACGCACCAGATATTCCCCTTTTTTAAGGTACGCAGCCATATCGCTTATCGGTGCAGGTGGTGTAAAGGGTTCGTCAGTATCAATCAACTGTGTGATAAATAGAGATAACGTAACAGCAATAACGATTAACAGCAGCGCCAGGATTACTAACGTCGTGCGTTTCATCATGGCTCCCGATTAGTTGATGCTGCCACAAGACAGCGGCAGCATGGATGTTAATTGCGGTTCTGGTTTGCTATTGGCCGGTACGGGTTGTGAAGCCAACCAGCTGCTGACCGCATTGATATCTTCCAGCGACATATTGGCTGTTATGCGTGCCATGCAGTCAGGGGCGGCGGCCTTACGCGAGCCACTTTTCCATGAACCGAATTGTGCATTGAGATAGTCGCGTGGTAGACCAACGAGTCCTGGCAAAGAAGGAGAAATGCCGGTTAGTGTTTTACCGTGGCAGGCTATGCATGCCGGAATGTTTTTACTTTTATCGCCGGACAATGCGAGCGCTTTACCGCGTTCTAGAATGGCAGCCGGTGTGGTGACGGTTTGTGGGGGAGAATAGGGCGGGTTTTGTTGCGCGTAGAAGTGGGCAATTTCACGTAAATAATCGTCGGAGAGATTGTCCAGCAAGAAGGTCATCGCCGGATAGTGACGCTTCTGGTTTTTGAAATTGCGTAACTGGTTTAACAAATATTGTTCCGGTTTACCTGCAATGCGCGGGTAAAAGCCATTACTCGATGCCCGGCCATCGATACCGTGGCAAGTCGAGCATGCCGTCATACGCTGGGCAATGGTATCGGGAAGCCGGGTGTCGGCACATGCAGTGTTGATTGTCAGCAAGGCCGATAGGGCAATTAGGGGACGCGTAAAGAGGCGACACCATGAGTTGGGTTTCAGAACAGGCATAGAAAGAGTCATCTTTATTAAAATTGATCTTGCTCGATTCTTGTCATATAGGGATATGACACAGCGCTGTGTTACCTGATACTTATTGTAATGGAGTCTGTACAAAATAGGGTTGGTTTCTCCGCACATGAGACTGCCAACACACGGGTTATCTAAAAATAGACAGATTTGTTTACTGCATGGTGCTTTTCATTCGACAGCTCTGCCGTTACAATGGCGTCTTGTGCCTCCGTAGCTCAGTGGA
>JAATFN010000416.1 GCA_015655165.1 Betaproteobacteria bacterium
AAACAATACGATCATCCGATTTACAAAAATTTCAGCATCATGGTTGAAGCCGGCGAGAAGGTCGCGATCATTGGTGCTAACGGTGCGGGTAAGACAACACTGTTACGCAGCATCGGTGGTGATGTCACATGTGGTTTGCATCCCGATTCAGGCCAGGTCAAATGGGCAGAAAACGCCAGTGTGGGCTATATGCCGCAAGACCCGACAGAGGAGTTTGCCAAAGGCCAAACACTGACAGACTGGATGGGCTTGTGGACACAAGAGGGCGATGATGATCAGGCTGTACGGTCGATTCTGGGCCGTTTGCTGTTTTCTGGCGATGATGTCAAAAAAACTGTCTCAGTGCTTTCCGGTGGTGAAAAAGGACGCATGATGTATGGCAAGTTGATGCTTGGTCGTCACAATGTCTTATTGATGGACGAGCCAACCAACCACATGGATATGGAATCGATCGAGTCGTTGAATATTGCGCTCGATAAATATGCCGGGACGTTGATCTTCGTGTCGCATGACCGTGAATTTGTCTCGTCACTGGCAACACGTATTCTGGAAATCAAGGAAGATGGCATCGTTGACTTCCAGGGTAACTACGAGGATTATCTGGCTAGTCAAGGTATCGAGTAATTTTTTAAGCGGTCTATTACCATGCAAGGCAAAGACAATGATGTCAAGGTCGTCGAGTTTGAACGACCACAGATGGAGACAGGTAATAGTTGTACGGCGAATGCATGGGCCCGGGTGCCCGAAGCGCCAACGCCTGATGAACGCGAAAAAATGAAAGCGCGCATCAAGCAACTATTGAAACAAAAACAGGCCGTACTGGTTGCACATTACTATGTGGATGCCGACTTGCAGGATCTGGCAGAAGAAACCGGCGGTTGTGTTTCAGACTCGCTGGAAATGGCACGATTTGGTCGGGACCATGCTGCACAGACACTGATTGTGGCCGGTGTACGCTTCATGGGCGAGACGGCAAAAATTCTCAGTCCGGAAAAACGCATTTTAATGCCGGATCTGGATGCCACTTGCTCGCTTGATCTTGGTTGCCCGACCGATGAGTTTGCAGCGTTTTGTGATGCACATCCAGACCGGACTGTTGTTGTTTATGCCAATACCAGTGCGGCTGTCAAAGCACGTGCCGACTGGATGGTAACATCTTCCATCGGCCTTGATATTGTCGAACACCTGCATGCACAGGGCAAAAAAATCCTGTGGGCACCGGACAAACATCTGGGTAGTTATATCCAGAAAAAAACCGGTGCGGATATGTTGCTCTGGCAAGGTTCTTGTCTGGTGCATGATGAATTCAAAGGTATCGAATTGGCGCTTTTACGTGCCGAGCATCCGCAAGCAAAAATTCTGGTGCATCCCGAGTCGCCTGCGGCAGTCGTCGAGCAGGCTGACGTAGTCGGATCGACTTCCCAGCTAATTTCCGCTGCACAAAATCTGGATGCCACAGAATTTATCGTGGCAACCGATAACGGCATTTTGCATAAAATGCGCATGGCAGCACCCGGCAAACAGTTTTATGATGCACCGACAGCCGGCAATAGTGCGACGTGCAAAAGTTGCGCACATTGCCCTTGGATGGCCATGAACGGTTTGCGTAATTTACTGGACGTACTGGAAACGGGCAATAACGAAATCCACGTGGATGGTACTGTGCGCACCAAAGCGGTTGTGTGTATCGACCGTATGCTGGATTTTGCGGCACAACGTCAAGCCAACGTCAGACCAAGTCATGATCTGGCCCAAGAACACACTTTATTTGCAGGGATCGGTCCGGCATGAGTATTCAGACAGCAAGCAGTACACTACATAATCCGTTTGGTCCTTTATCCGGCGCATTAGCCGCCGATTTCAAGCGCAATATCGATAGCGCGATTGCCGAAGATGTCGGTACAGGTGATGTCACAGGCTTATTGGTGCCGCAAACACAACAAGTCCAGGCACGTGTGGTCGTACGCGAAGAAGCGGTTTTGTGTGGCGCACCATGGTTTGAAGCAGTGATGTTTGGCATTGCACCGCAAGCGACGATTGCCTGGCAGTATGCGGAAGGGGATGTGATGTCGGCCGACAGTGTCGTATGTGTCATTACAGCTTCGGCACGCGCATTGTTGACCGCAGAGCGTAGTGCATTAAATTTTTTGCAGTTGTTGTCGGGTGTGGCAAGTGCCACACGTCACTATGTCGATCTCGTTACTGGTACCCGGGCCCGCATTTTAGATACCCGTAAAACACTGCCGGGACTGCGTCAGGCACAAAAATATGCAGTGCGTGTCGGCGGTGGTCTAAACCAGCGCCATGCGTTGTACGATTGTATCCTGATCAAAGAAAACCACATTGCGGCAGCAGGTGGTATCACACCTGCATTGCAAGCCGCATTTAGACTTGATGCTGGTGTGCCGGTACAAGTTGAAGTCGAAAGCATTGACGAACTGCAAGAGGCATTGGCTGTGAACGCCACATCGGTGTTGCTGGATAATTTTACGCTCGAGATGATGCGCGACGCGGTTGCTATGAATGCCGGGCGGGCTGTTTTGGAAGCATCTGGCGGTATTAACCGAGAGACAGTCAAAGCCATTGCACAAACAGGGGTTGATCGTATTTCGATTGGTAGTCTTACCAAGGATATTCGCGCTACCGACTATTCGATGCGTATCGTCGGTTACTGACCGGTACGTGTTGTTGATTGTTTAAAATACGCGTCCGATTTGCAGATAGATGTTCCATAGCCCCTGTGGCGCAAATGCACTTCCCAGATACAATGGCCCGATCGGGCTGTTGCCGCCAATGAAGAGTGCCAGATTTTTTTTAAACGGGATCTGCCCGAATTCATGCCTTGCCTGCCAGACGTTACCAATTTCAATACTGCTTCCCAGCACCGTTGTCGTTAAACCGGGAAGCCGGAATGTGGCCAGATTGTTCAGATACGTCATTCGTGCGTAGAGTAAATAGTTGCCAGTAAACCGATCGGCAGAATAGACGGACAATCGCTGAAACCCGCCAAGACTAAAGCCAGGGTAGACCGAGCGTTCATTACCTTCTAATGCGCGTGCAGCTTCCATACTCACATTCATTGTATGGCGCTGGAAGCTTGCAGCCTGCAAGGCTTTGAGCTGGATGGTATTGTAGCGTTCAGCCGGCATGCCCAAGCCATAGCTGGTTTCTGCAAATAGATAATACCCGTGCCGCGGAAACAAGGGATCATCCAATTGGTCGATGGTCAGTTGTGTGTGCAATGCCGTTTGATGAAACAGGCTGGTTTGCCCGTCAGGTATCAGGTTGTATTGGCGAACATGTGCGGCAGGGCGCTTTGCATACTGGTAATTCAGGCCTGTACGTACTTCTCCGAATAAACCCAGAGGTAAACCGATATCAAAGCCGATCGTTGTTGTTTCTGTACGGTATTGTGTACTGAGGACATTGCCTTTATCGTCGGGTATCGCTTGATAATAGTCTTCATAGCGGCCACGGTAGTCGATATAGGGAGCAACATAGACATCCCAGGTGTTAAGCGTATTAAAAAGGGATTGGCGCAATTCGCTACGTAAACCGACTTGATTGGTTCCAATGACCGCATCGTTATACCAAGCAAGCCCGGAGGCTGTCATCCATGGGTAACGATGACCTAATTGCAAGTTGAAGTTGCCACGGCCATTGAAGTTGTTCGACATACCGAACCCCAGTAAAAAAAACTGTGGACCCCAGGGTTTTTCTTTTGCGTGGATAAGCAGAATGTGTTTGCCGTTTTCTGCAATCAATTCCTGTGTGACACTATGAAAATCACCGTTGGCCAATTGGGCAAGATTGGTATTGATGCGTTCGGTGTCGTAAGTGTCACCTGGCTTGACGGTTAATTCCCGCTGGTTCACCGAAGCAGGAATACGGCTGTGATGCATATCGATACGGATGGCATCAATCACAACGGGCTTGTCTACCGGTATTTTGTCTTTGCGTTCTTGTAGATATTGCGCCCATTTTTCCGGTGGCAACGCCAGACGTGCCAGTTTTGCTTGATATTGCGCTGTGGCAAGCCAACCAATATCTATGCCGGTGTCGGCACGCGAAAAATCCGTAAAACCCTGTTGCGCCAGCTGTGGTTCGATCAGAATGTCGTATTCCGACAATAGCGACTTGTTCAGGCGTACATTTTTTTGAATAAAAATGCCCAGCATTTGCCGTGCCATGGCAGCAGGTGATTGCAATGCATCAGCGGTGCGTAAAGGGGTGGCGATATTTACCGCAATGATGATATCGGCACCCATACGCCTGACTTGTTCAATCGGTAAATTGCTGGAAATGCCACCATCGACTAATATCTGGCCGTTAATCTGGAATGCGCTAAATAGACCAGGCACCGCCATACTTGCGCGCATGGCATGCGAGAGCATGCCATGACGCAAGACGACTTCATTGCCATTTTCAAGATCGGTTGCGATCGCCGTAAACGGTGTGGGCAGTGCATCGAAAGACAGTCTGGATGGAAATTTTCCAGTCCAGTTCTGTATCAGCATCAATAGTTCTGTCCCTTCAATGATGGCAGACGGGAGTTTTAACTGACCATTGCCATATCCTAAAGATAGGCCGATCGGGTATTTGATATCGTCTTCACGTAAAGATTGGCGCAGTTGTGAACGGTCTTTATGGTCAAAGGCAATATCGTCAAGATTGATGGTCGCCAGACGTTGTTTCAGCTCGGAAGCGGACATGCCGCTGGCATATAGGCCGCCAACCAATGCACCGACACTGGTTGCGGCAATGAAATCCACCGGAATGCGGTGTTTTTCCAGATAGTCGAGAATGCCGATGTGGGCGTAACCTCTGGCACCACCTCCGGATAAGACCAGACCTATTTTCGGGCGATGACCGCTAAACCTTGTCATGGCAGTACTGGCAGTGCTCGCGGTGTTGATGTCGGGGGCACAGTATGCCACGGGTACCGTCATGAGTACCGCCAACAGGGCAGTCAGGCAGATTGGGT
>JAATFN010000273.1 GCA_015655165.1 Betaproteobacteria bacterium
AATGGCCGCAAGAGACGGCACGCTTTTTTCAGCCCCTTCATAAGTTTGAAGAATTTCCTTCGACTCGCCAACTTTTTGCGATCACCGAAGGTGGTACGGCTTGGCAAGCATTCAACATCTTGCCCTATAAATGCTTACAAGACAGCCGCAAGAATATTCGCCAAATATTCTCCTAAAATTCAAGAGAAAGATTTACTGAATCTGTATAACACGCTGACCTATGATCATCATCCGACAAACACGGATTTGCGGCAGGAAATTGCATTTTATGCACAAGATTTTCGTAGTATTGGTGTTCTGAAAAAAAGTACCGATCCAGAGCGTTTTGCCAATCATGTCTATGCCAACGTATTGGGTTAAGCAATGAGTGCAACAACAGTGCAAGTAGCACCCTCAGATGAAGGTGCATACCATGAACCACCACCCAAACGGGATATTTTTCCGGTCACAATTGAAGACTTGTATACAGAGGCAATCTATCGCCCTGTCACATGGCATACAGGTCTGATTGCAGCGCTGGTATGGATCGCTTTTGGTCTGTATACCTGGTTGCAGCCGAACCATGTTGCCGGATTTGCCGGTGACTGGGCTTTTACCGGAGAGTTTGGTATTGCCGGTATTGTCGTTGGCACACTGTTGTTTATTGCCTCGACTATCTGGGTGCAGCGTACACAATGGTTTGTGTTAAATATCATCCGCCCGGCAGGAAAATGGCTGATTGTTATTCCGATCGTATTAACAGCGTGGGAATATTTTACGGCTAAAACAGGTATTTTGCCTGTCCCGTTTTTTGCACCACCACAGTCTTTAATCGAGGTGTATGCAGAAGACTGGCCAAGGTTGACCGATAGTGTTTTTAATACGTTCAAGTTACTCGGCACAGGGTTTATTTACGGTTCTGTTGTCGGGTTCCTGACAGGTGTTGCGATTGGATGGTCACAAGCGATCGGTTATTGGGTGCATCCTCTGTTACGTGTGTTGGGACCAGTGCCGCCAACAGCATTGCTGCCATTAACTTTTTTTATTTTTCCAACCAGCTATTCAGCAGCGGTATTTTTAATTGCATTGGCGACAGGCTTCCCGCTTGCAATATTGACCTGGTCGGGGGTTGCCAGTGTCAATAAAAATTATTATGACGTCGCACGCACGATGGGTGCTTCTCAATGGTTTCTTGTCTTGCGTGTTGCTGTTCCGGCTGCTTTACCGCAAGTGTTTGTTGGCTTGTTTATGGGCTTGAGCGCTTCTTTTTCTGTATTGGTCGTGGCCGAAATGATGGGCGTCAAATCCGGTCTGGGCTGGTATCTGACATGGGCACAAGGCTGGACTGCCTACAACAATATGTATGCTGCAATCATTGTCATGGCATTACTGTTTTCAGGATTGATAACACTGCTTTTTATTCTTCGTGATCGCTTGTTATCCTGGCAAAAAGGGACTGTGAAATGGTAGCTGTATTAAACAAAGTAGACGCATTTTCTGCACAAAATGCATCTTTGCATAGACCGGCTCCAGGTGCTAAGGGTAGTAAAATCGATATCACCAATGTGAGTCATGCCTTTGATACACCGAAAGGCAGACTGCCGGTTTTGTTGAATGTCAATTTGACTGTACAAGCTGGTGAATTCGTTGCATTGCTGGGGCCCAGTGGTTGTGGCAAGTCGACTTTACTGAGACTGGTTGCAGGACTTGAGCCGCCAACACATGGCGAGTTGCTGCAAGATGGCAAACGCATTAGCCAGCCGGATCCTTCACGTATTGTTGTGTTTCAAGATCCTACGCTGTTTCCATGGAGAACCGTATGGGATAACGTTGCGCTTGGTTTGCAAGCACGCGGTTTGCTGGAAAAGCATGATGAGCGGGTCGAGGATGCTTTAACGCGTGTTGGACTTTCACAGTTTGCACAAAGTTATCCACATCAATTGTCCGGTGGTATGGCGCAACGTGTGTCGTTTGCCCGGGCATTGGTCAATGATCCAGAATTATTGATCCTGGATGAACCTTTGGGGAAACTTGATTCGTTAACGCGTCTGGCAATGCAAAGCGAGTTGGTTGAACTGTGGCGTAGAAATAATTTTTCGGCACTATTAGTGACACATGATGTGGAAGAGGCTTTATTTCTTGCGCAACGCGTTGTCATTTTTGGTGACAGACCTGCACAAATTAAAGCCGAACTCAACGTGGATCTTCCTTACCCGCGTAAAAGAAGTGATCCTGTCATTGTTGAACTACGCCGGGAAGCATTACATCATTTGGGGTTGGATGCCAGTTGGTAGAATGAGGAATGCGATAGCAGGGGAGCATTCCTGCCATTTTTATACTGGCTTTTGACCGAGTCGCCGCATCAAAAAAGCGACAGGTTGTTGATGTCTTATTACACTTTGCATGAATACTCTCCCGATGACCGAATGGGTCAACCATTTGTTGGTGATATTGCAATGGTTGCAACATCTCGTATTGACATGCATTTTCTGGTTGACAGGGACAGTAACAGAATTCGGACAGCCTGCCTGGATTTTTAGCCGGCGTATTGCTGCAGAAATGTTACGTATCGACCATGGCCTGGCACGGCAGATGGTTGCCAGTATGATTGGTGCAAGTGTGCTGTTGTTGTTATTGGTAGTATGGATTGTATGGAAACGTAGAAGATGGCAAATCCTGATTGTATTTGTTGTCGTGTTGTGGGTTGTACCATGGCCATCATCAGATATTGTGTTAACGGATGCGTATCCCACCAGTTTTCATCAATCAACAACAGGTTTTAGTACAGACACCATTGTGCAAGGTGGTGATTTATATCGGCAGTATTGTGTATCTTGTCACGGCGTAGATGGTAAGGGGCAAGGAGAATTGGCCGCCTCATTGAAACAATGGCCGCCTAATCTGGCAAGTCAGTTGTTAGGTAGTCGTGCCGATGGTGAAGTTGCCTGGCGTATCATGCATGGCATGCAAAGTCGTACTGGTGAAGTCACGATGCCAGGTTTTCAGGGGCGTATTACACCAGACGAAGTCTGGTCATTAATGGATTACATGAAAGCGTTAGCAGCAGGAGAAGGCGCTAAACGTGATGGTGTTTGGCCAATTCCTGTACCGCTACCCGATTTTGTTGTCACGTGCGACAAGCAGGCACCGACGACATTACGCATGCTAAGAAACAGGCAACGGGTACGTCTGGTTGCAACAGGTAGTAGTGCACCGGTGATAGAAGATCCACGGCTATGGACGATTATGGTCGGTCGCAAAGGCTCAGCGGTAAATGCAAGCAACGATATTGCCTGCTCGAGTGATGATGATGGTGTATGGCAAAGTCTGGCGCTTATTGCCGGCACGACTTCAGAGAATTTTTCAGGTGTACAGTTTTTGGCAGATAGAGATGGCTGGTTACGTGCACGTACGGTAACCACGTGGGGCAGTAGTGATTTTCTTTGCCGCTCTGATGAGATTGTGCCTACAAATAATCAGGCCGATACAGTGTTGGCAGGCGGACTGGATGATCTGATACAGCGTATGGATAAGGAACCGGTACAGTATGTCAAAGGGGGATTTTCTCATTAACCAAATTGTCTTCCCTGTCTTTTTATCTAACATAACAACCAGCCCACTTGCTTGCGGGCTATTTGTTTGCACATTATGTGTGGCAATAAAGATCAGCTAACAATTGCAGTTGCTGCATTGTTATTGGTAGAGAGTACTCCCAACCAGGTCAGGAGCTGACTGCGTAATGCAACAAAATCATGATGGTTGACCGCTCTAGGGCGTGGCAATGCCACACGCACTTCGTGTGCGATACGACCTTCATCCATGACGAGTACGCGATCTGCAAGTAACAGTGCTTCTTCTACATCATGGGTCACAAGTAATACCGCACATTGGTGACGTATCCATAATTCATTGACAAGATCTTGTGCCTTGGCACGCGTGAGTGCATCCAATGCGCCAAATGGTTCATCCAGCAAGAGCAGATCCGGCTGGCGTACCAGTGCACGGGCCAATGATACACGCTGCGCTTCTCCTCCGGACAATACCTTGGGCCAGACGTCGGTACGATGGCTTAGGCCAACTTCGGCTAACGCTTCACAAGCACGTTGTTTGTCGGGTCTGCCAGGCAGAGACAGTGCGACATTGCGCCAGACTTTTTTCCATGGCATCAGTCTTGGTGCCTGAAAGCCTACTGAACGCAATTGCGCGACTTCTATGTCACCTTCAACTTCCTGATCCAGTGCTGCAAGAATGCGAAGCAATGTGCTTTTCCCGCATCCCGAGCGACCGATTAACACAACAAATTCACCGGCCTTGATATCCAGATTAAGACTGTCAATGACGGTACGTGTACCAAATTGACGACTTAACTTGCGTACCTTGACAGCCAAACGTGGTTTGTCTGAAATAAACCGTGGGTCGATAGTATCAGGCATATATTTTCTCGATCCTAATGTCCGGTAAATGAGGGGCGCCATGCCAGAAGTACTTTTTCCAGTAGCCGGACAATCAGATCCACGGCTAAGCCCAGTAAGGCATAGACGACAAGGCAAACAACGATGACATCCGTTTGGAACATTTCGCGGGCTGTATTGAGAAGGTAACCAATACCTGCGGTTGCATTAATTTGCTCTCCAAAAACCAATGCCAGCCAAGATACACCAAGTGCATAACGTATGCCAACTAATACGCTCGGTAATGCACCGGGGAGAATGACATGACGTATGAGTCCCCAGGACGATAGCCCCAGCGTACGTCCTGCTTCGATCAAAGACTGGTCAACGTTACGAATCCCGGAGTAGATGTTTAAATACAGTGGAAAGGCGGTTGCTAACGCAATTAATGCCACCTTAGGCTCTTCTCCGATACCAAACCAGATGATCAGTAATGGAATGAGTGCAACATTGGGAATCGTGCGTAGCATTTGCATGGGGGAATCAATGATATCTTCCCCAAGACGGAACAGGCCGGCAAATATCGCAAGTAAGGCACCAAGACTGCCCCCGACTGCCAAACCAAGCAATGTACGCTGCAGCGAGACATGGATCGCGTCAGGTAATTCGCCCGATTGCCATAAGTCGATTGCCGAAGATAAAACACTTAATGGATCAGCCAGAATGCTTGCGGGCAGTAAACCGGATACAGAAGCGATATGCCACAGTAATACCAATGCAATCGGAGACATGGCACGCCGTAACCAGCGTGGCAAATCGTATGACGGTGTATGGCCGGAGCGTGTTGAGATTTTCTCCAGTGGTATGTCCCGCGGCAAATGTGGATTAACCGCGATGCGACTGTTCTGTAACGGTGGCGTTGGTGTTGTGAATGTCGACTCTGGCAATATTGTCGGTGTGATTGTCAGTGTGTTTTCTGAAGACATGATATGGATCCTCTTCAGGCTAAGGGGAGTTCAGGATAAACATATTGGTTGAAATCGATATTTCCCTTCAAGATCCCGTTTTCTACCCAAGTATCATGCGTTTGTTTTATGCGTGCTACCAGCGTTTTATCAACCGGCGTACGTCGATACAGCACCAGTTCATCATATAGGGAAGCAACAACATCCTTATCTTGTTTGGAGAATTTGCTATACCAATTCAGATAGTTGTCACGATGTTGGCGGCCCCATTCATAACCTTGGTCATTTAAGTGCGAGAAGTGGGCAATGGCTGCCAGTTTGCCTGGATCAGTCAATGCTTGTGGTGTGGCACTATTGACAAAGAGTCCAGAATTGACCTTGGTGCCATCATTGAGTATTTTTGCTCCGAGCGAGCCGATAGCGCGTGCTTTGAAGATACCCCAGATCGCCCATGCGTCGATACTGCCGGCACCAAATGCGGCACTTGCATCCGTTGGAGAAAGAAAGGCAAGTTTCACTTCATTTTGTGCGATACCGGCCTGTTTTAATAAACCGACAACCAGATAATGGGCGACACTGCCGCGTGTTGTGGGGCAGATGGTTTTGCCGCGTAAGTCACTTAATGTCTCAATGCCACTGTCTTTACGCGTAATGAGTGATGTGCCCAAGCCGCCATTGTTCCAGGCAGATACGATCTTGACCTTGGAGCCGCCAGCGATAGCACTGACAGTGGGGGAATCATTAGCCCCACCAATATCGGTTGCATTCGCCTTTAATGCTTCGTGCAAGTTGACCGCTGCAGGATAGGATGACCATTCGATTTTATACGGTACATTATTCAGTAAACCGGCAGCATTTAACATGCCTTGAATGGCGCTGGTCTGGTCGCCAACGCGTAACGTTACTTTGGAGAGATCGACTGCTTGAGCAGCTGCCCAAAGTTGGCCTGGATTGACGCCTGCTGTCAGTGCAGCTGCTGTCATGGCGCGCATTACATCACGCCGGGTGAAATGTCTTTGAGTCATCCGTGTCATCCTGCAGAGTATGAAGTAATGACGAGCTTAAGATTTTTTTATTAATATGTCGAATAATATTAATGAATTATTATATAAATAATTAATATTATGATGGGGCTGAAAATCGCCTATAACGTGCCTTTTTCCGATGGCGCGTCGTACCGGCTGTGCAACGTCTGGTGCAACACAGCCGGTGTAACGTTAAATGACAGTAAAGTGATGGGTGCCGTCATATCTTAGTTGTTCTACAAGTCCAAATTCCCAATCCAGATAGGCCTGCATTGCCTCGGTCGGTGCATCTGTGCCTTCATAAGGGCGGCGATAGCGGTCGATGAGTGGGCAAGCTAGTTGGGTGGTGCCGTGTTCAAGTGGCAGATCTGCTGCAATCCATGCCAGTGTGCCTCCTGTGAGTACATCAATAGGAATATCGGTCAATTGACGTGCATCATGTGCTGCAAAGCGTGCCAGTTGGCTCGAGTTGCAGGTAAAAATAAAATGTCTGACGGATGTGTTGGCTAGTGTTGCTACGATGCGGGACAATTGCGACCGCAGAGCAAAGCGTGCACCAGGAACGTGTCTTTTAGTATAGTTTGCACCGGTAGTGAAGTCGAGTATGACCAACTGTTCTAACGTGCCGTCTTTCTGATGTTGGGTAATGAGTTGGTAGAGATGTTGTGCATCCATTTCGGGTACGACCGGTTCAGGTGGTGCTAATGCTGTTGATGCACCTGTTTCGCTGAAATGTTCCTGTTTCAGGTCATCAACAACATGTACTTCCCATCCCATCTGGGCTAGCCATGATGCGGTCATATTGGCACGCACAGCCAGATTGTCGGCAAGAACGAGCCGTGCTCCACGAACAGGTGCCGTATGGTCTGTTTCTTGAACCAGTTGACCGCCAGGTGCGTGCGCGAAACCTGGCAGATGCGCTGTTATATATTCTTCTGCAGTACGTACATCTAAAAAGTAAGTTGTACGTTCCGGTGTGCGAAGTATATGCAGATTGTCATAGGAAATACGATGGACACCTGCTTTATCTGCGACGTTGCGCGCATCGGTTTGCGCTGTTTGCAGGGTGTCTTTGTCCAGACTTGCAAATTGGCGGTCAGCGCCATGCTCCAATGTTTGCCCAGCGAGTGTCCAGCCGATGGTACCATTACGCAAAGCCGCAACAGGATTGGGAATGCCGGCATTGACGAGGGACTGGGTACCGATGATACTGCGTGTGCGTCCGGCACAATTGACAATGATACGGGTATCTTTTGATGGTGCGAGTGCACGTGCACGTAATACCAATTCAGCACCAGGAACGCTGATGGACCCGGGAATGTTCATTGTCTGGTATTCATCATAGCGGCGTTCATCCAACACGACAATATCGGCTTTTTGGTCAATTAAATCTTGTACTTCGTTAGCCGCCAGAGATGGTGTGTGGCGCTTGGCTTCAACGAGTTCTCCAAAGGCTTTGCTCGGAACGTTGACATCACGGAAGACTTCACCGCCTGCTGCTTTCCAGCCGGCTAAACCGCCTTGCAATAGATAAATGCGTGTGTATCCAAGTCTTGCAAATACGGTCGCAGCGCGTGGCGCCAAGTCCCCGGATTCATCCTGTCCGTAAAGGACGATGATCGTATCGCGACGCGGAATGCGGGGCCATGTTTTCAGTTCTAATGTGGATAGGGGGAAATTACTCGCCCACAAAGGATGTTCTTGTGCATAGTGATGTTCTTCCCGAACATCGATCAATGCTGTCTCTTCCCGGTCATAAAAGCGTTTTCTGACGATCTCTGCGGTTAATAACGGATAATCGAATGCCGGAATACTGGAAGTTGGAAGCAGTTGAGTCATAAATTGAAATAGACGTGATAAGTGGCTGTAAAAGGAGCTATTGTTGCCATTTGAGCGTTATCGCGCAATTTAGTGTTTTGTCGATGCATCCCAGATGTTGGGTACCCACTGGTTGGAATAGCCTGAGATAAAAGGCACTACAGCACCATTTTCTTTGAAGACAGAACGCTTCACAGCGCCGATATTGGCACCATAGACATGAATACTGATGGAGACCTTGTCGTCATATGCGTTGGAGACCTGATGAATATCACCAATCGTTGGTGACACGGCTTCAACTTGGCCAGGGTCAAGTCGCAAAGGACTGCCGTCTGGGTGAAAATGGCCATGACTGTTCTGTTTATACGGTTGCGAATATTCAGCACCGCGTAGCATGCCAATCAGACCCCATACGGTATGGTCGTGGATCGGTGTGCGTTGCCCAGGGCCCCATACAAAACTGACAATAGAAAAACGGCCGGCAGAGTCCGCATGCAGCAGAAATTGCTGGTAATGATCCGGATGCGGGTTGGCTAACGCTTGTGGCAACCAGTCATCATGTGTGACAAGGTCGGCTAGCAGTGCTTTGCCTTGCTCCAGAATCGCTGCTTCATCTTTTGTCTTGTCCAGTAAATCGGATAGATGCGTGACAAAGTGCCGTAGTGGAACCAACTGTTGTGTTTCCAGATCAGGAAATGCTGTGACTGTCTGACGCATGTTGTTTCCTCTAGAAAATAGTCTGTACCAAAAATAGTCATGGCACACAGTATCCAATTGGTTTGTTAAGGAAAACCGCTATTGTTGTCGTGTTTGGCAAATTGTTGCCATCTTTAGCTAAGATTTTGTGCCATTATTTTAATAAAAATCTATAAATAGATAAACAATTTATGCATTATTTTTATATATTAAGTGTGCATAAGTTTATTATTTTATGATCAATAACAGATTTTTATTGATAAAACAGGTGAAATTTAAACATCTTGACCGTCTTGATATCTTGTTTGATACGGTGATTGATGCACTGCATTTAGATTCAGTCCTATTTAAAAAAGTACTTTTGTTGTCCACACTCAAATCAGAGTTTATACAAACAGTTGTTCTGATTGGAATCGTGTGTGAGAGATGCAAGTATTGATACAAACAGTTTTTTTTGGGTGTTGCAAGTTCTATGTGCATTACACCGTAAGCCATTTTCTATTGACATGGTCAAGCAGCAAGTTGTGCCTCCCTATACGGACAAGGCATTGTCGCAGGCTATTGAAGCAATCGGTTTTACGGTCGGTATTTTTCACTTTAAACCACACCGTATCGGCAAGGAACCTTTCCCTTTGCTTGTCTGGTTGCACTGTGACAAGGCATTGCAACCGGCGCTGATATTAGAAGCGGATGAGACACAGATTTTACTGTTTATAGCTGGCAATCAGCAGCCAGAAGTCATGACAGTAGAGAAATTTACCGCGCTGTATAGCGGGAATGGTATCCGGATCACGCAAAAACGTGACAGCAATATCACAGCAAGTGATGACCCGGTTACACAACATCGTAAATTTGGATTTTCCTGGTTCGTACCGGAATTGTTGAAACATCGTAAGCTCTGGCATGAAATTTTACTGGCATCATTTGTTATCCAGTTAATTGCCTTGGCCACCCCATTATTTACACAGACAATTATCGATAAAGTCATTGTCAATCGTACTCAGAGTACATTGCTGGCAATTGCAATCGGTATGGCCGTATTCATGTTGTTCTCGGCCTTGCTGACATGGCTGCGGCAGTATCTGATTCTGCATACCGGTAACCGTGTCGATGCTGTGTTGGGGGCAACTGTCTTTGATCATTTGCTGAAATTGCCTCTGGTGTATTTCCAGCATCGACCGACAGGCGTGATTGCTGCACGTTTGCATGGTATCGAAACCATTCGTGAATTCATTTCCAGTGCGGCAGTGACCTTGATGCTGGATCTTCCTTTCTTGCTGATTTTTGTTGCAGTCATGTTTTATTACAGTGCGATTCTGACGTGTATTGTGCTGGGTATTTTATCGTTGATTGTCGGCTTGAGTCTGGTGTCTGCACCTTTGTTCCAGATCAAACTCCAGGAACAATTTGCTCAAGGTGCACGCAATCAGGCTTTTTAACCGAATATGTTGCCGGCATGGAGACCGTCAAATCCCTGCAGCTCGAGCCACAGCTAGGTAGTCGTTTCAGCCAGTATTTCTCGCAGTATTTGCAGGCGAATTTTTCAGCAAAACAATTAGGTAACACCTATAACACCCTGGCTAATTTGCTGGAACAGGCGATGAGTTTGATGATTCTGGGCATTGGTGCTTATACGGTGATGCATTCTCTGGATTTTACCATCGGTATGTTGGTGGCATTCCAGATGTTTGCCGGTAAGCTCTCGCAGCCAATGTTGCGTTTAGTCGGGCTGTGGCAGCAATTTCAACAGGCAAGGTTATCGGTGGAGCGCCTAGGCGACTTGATGAATGCACCGATGGAGCCTTACTCGATCACACCGGTGCGTTATACGGAAAAACAGGGAAGTATCGAGATCGACCGTATATCGTTTCGCTATGAAAATGCACAACCTTATCTGTACCGGAATTTATCGTTATCGATTCAACCGGGAAAAATGATTGCGATTACAGGGGTATCCGGCAGTGGTAAAAGTACGCTAACAAAGTTATTGCAGGGATTTTATCAGCCTGATGTAGGACGTATCTTAATAGATGGTATCGATATCGGTCATTTATCGGCAAATGAATTGCGAAGTTATTTCGGTGTTGTTCCTCAAGAGACAACGTTGTTTTCCGGGACGATTTACGACAATTTACAGATGGCAAACCCCAATGCCGGATTTGAAAAGATTATGACTGCCTGCAAGATGGCAGAAATTCATGATGCGATAGAAGCTTTACCTAACGCATATCAGACTGCCATCGGAGAGCGCGGTGCGGGGCTTTCGGGGGGGCAAAAGCAACGTATTGCGATTGCGAGAGCGTTGTTGAAAACACCGTCTATTCTTATTTTTGATGAGGCTACCAGTGCTTTAGATAGTGTGACATCGGCGCATTTTGCACAAACGATTAATACATTGAAAGGGCGTGTGACGATTTTGTTTATTACGCATGGATTACCGAAAGGCTTGAAGATTGATGCGATGTATCGTCTGACACCGCAAGGTATGCAAGCTGTTGTCTTAGCCGACATGAAGTTGCATATGAGTAGTGCGGGCAATGACGATTATCGTGCAGATCAAGTGTCCGAGGAGTCAACATGAGTGCACCGGTACATTTGTCGCAAGTACAGGAATTGGTCGGACGATGGCATGACCCGTTGCGCTTCATTGCCAATGAAGCGCCTGCCCATACCACACGGATTGTATTACGTACAGTCGCTGTTCTGGTTGTGGCAACAGTTGTATGGGCGCTATTTGGCAAGCTCGATATTATTGTGAGTGCGACAGGTAAGCTGGTACCTAAAACGTTGGTCAAGATTGTCCAGCCTGCCGAGTCGGGAATTGTTAAAGCATTGCTGGTTAACGAGGGGGACTCTGTCACAGCTGGACAGGTATTGGCGCGTCTGGATACAACGCTTGCGACTGCGGAAAAAGAAGGCATTGCCAATGATTTGCAACATCAGACGATGCAGGAGCGACGTATTGTAGCAGAGCTTGCCAACCAGCCAATGCTGTCTGTCGCGACAGATGATCCCGTATTGTTCGCACAGGTACAAAACCAGTTCAATGTCCATCGGCATGCATTTTTAGATAGTGTCGGTCAGGAAAAATCATTGTTGTCCAAGGCGCAAAACGAATATCGCAGCGCGGTCAAAATCTACGAAAAAATCCAGCAAAGTCTGCCTGTATACGAACGTTCTGCTAATGCATACAAACAGCTTGAAAAACAGGGGTTTTTTAGTCCGTTGGCGACAGCTGACAAACACCGCGAAGCCATCGAGGTAGCACATGATCTACAAGCACAACAAGCGACTGTCGCCGCCTTGAAAGATACGATTGCCGCACAAGAAAAACGTCTTAGCCAATTACAGAATAATTATTACAGTGAACTTGAAAAAGAGTTATCCAGTGTGCGCGAACGTATTGGTCAATTGCAGCCCACGTTTGATAAATCATTATATCGAGAAGGATTGATGGAACTGACCGCACCACAAGATGGTGTGATTAAAAATCTGTCTACAACAACGGTTGGAGCGGTTGTGCAACCAGGTGCAGTATTGATGACACTGGTCCCGCAAAACGAGCAACTCTACGCTGATGTCACGATCAATAACGAAGATGTCGGATTTGTTCGGGTTGGACAGAAAGTACAGATCAAGCTGTCTGCTTATCCATTTCAGAAATATGGCATGGTTTACGGCAAGGTCATGCATATCAGTGCTGACGCCAATGATGGCGGTCAACATCAGGAAGACGAACAGGGCATGCATCCTTTGGCATACAAGGCACGTGTTGTACTGGATCAACAGATCTTGACGAATCCACATGGAAAAGCGTTGCCGTTAACGGCAGGTATGCAGGTCATATCGGAAATCAATCAAGGTAAACGTACAGTGCTTGAATACTTTTTGTCACCAGTACAAAAAGTCATCCAAGAGGCTGCACGAGAAAGGTGAGGTGAGTCAAAGGCACATAGATAAAGCATGGCTGTTGTAATGATTTTCATTAATTTTTTGAAAGGGAATTCAAATGACTTCAACTGTAAACACCGGAAAAGTAGGAAATCCATTTTTTAATCCTTTGGGGTGGTTTTTCCCAAAGAAAACGCCTGCAAATAGTATTGAAGCTAATGGTGTCCAAGATAACGGCCATCATGAAAATAATGAAGATGCGTTACAAAAATCGGCTGTAAAGGAGTCGCAAAAAGAGAATAGCGAGGTGCTCGATCTTAAAAAAGATACACCAGTAAAAACGGATATGGGAAATGCGCCCTCTGTGCAAGACAAAACGTCGTCAGATAGTCTTAAACTGGAACAAGCAGACAGTCAAAAAGGTAATCCGGTTGTTGAGATGGCGCATGATGGCGATATTCCTGTCATCCCTAAAACGGACGTGGTACAAGAGAGTAATACACCAGTCTAGCAAGAGGGCAATCTGGTACAGTCTGCGGATACACCGGTCAAGCCGGATGTCCAAGTAGACAATAGCGATACTGCGCAACATGTCAATGATACAGATTCAGGCAATTTGCCAGTTGGCAACCCCGATAAACCAAAACAGTTGTGGGATCTGGACCATATAGATATCGGTTTTTTTTGTATTAATGTGAAACCATTAAAAGATGGTGTGAAATCAACTGTACATGCCATGCCGCTTGAAAATTTCTGGAAGATGGCTTCTGCGCTGATGAATTTTCATCTGAATAATGGAGAACATGGTGCATCTGCAACAGAGTTACCGCGAGACTTTTCACAACCGGTTACCGGTTCTGAGAGTATTGGCGCATCTCCTCGTCCAGATCAATTACACAAAAATAATCAGGCATCATCACAAACGGCAAACAGTTTTATTTAGTCGCTGTCAAAAAAAAGAAAGTCTTCCTGTTGGTTGGGAAGACTTTTTATTTGAAGAACTTTGCTTTGCAAATATAAATTACAGTACCCGACTCAGGATATTTTTACAGGTATATCAGTGTAACTGTTCAATGTGGTCTGATGTTTCTTCAGGCATTTCTGCATGGACCAGATCGCCTTCGAGGTTGGGGAATAGGGGACTGCCGCAGTCATCACAAAATTCAGCATCAAAAATTTCGACATGTTCTTTGATGTCGGTTATGCCGCATTCTCTCAAGATCTGACGTATTGCATCAAAGGGATGCACTACATTGGCTTCAGGGAATAAGGACGGATCAATGGTATCCCCATCTTCATTTTCATATAACGGCCAGACGGTACCGTAATAGATGTTGTCATCGTCATTTAAGGTAAATCCGATACGGTATTCATCAATTTCACCATCCATATCATGACTGCATTTGCCGATACTGACTTTTAATTGGTCTGCCGTTGTTTTTAAATGATGCGTCAGATAATGCGTTGCTGCGCGTATAGTGGCCGGCCGAATACGTTTGTCGGCTTCGCGGCAACTGTAGAAATAAGCTTGTGGCAATAATAATTCGAGGTTGCAGCCCGGTAAGGCCGGGGCGAGCAAAGGTAGTGCTTCTTTTGCCCAGGCATGTTCGCAGACAATTTTTTGTTCCAGCACCATTAATGGATCATGCCCCGTTTGCCAGCGAAAAACGGCAGCCTGGTGCGGTACTGTCACAGTGGCAATCAGGTAGCGTGTATCGGCCAGAAAAGGAATGGTGGCCGTTTCTTCACTAGCGGGCTTTGGCGCCTTTTTTTTGAACGCAGGGTTGGCAAGTAGCTGCATGAGTTCAAATACGTCGCTATGGTGCTGGGGAAGCTGTTCGATGGCATGTAATGACGGCGAGATAGTAATTGTTGCATGTTCGGCAAAGATATGGGTATGCATCAATTGCTTTAGTGCCGTGATCAGGGCATCTGGCAATATGCCTGAATTAATCGAAAAACGTGTCCATGCAAGCACCGGTGCTGCAATTAGCAGGACATCACTGGATTGTTGTTCTTGGGTAATGGTGCACGATTGGCTGCATTGCTCGATGGATTCAACCAGTGTGTCATAGACATCGCCATCTTGCTGAAACAAATAATCCAGTGTGGTGTCGAGCGTATTCTGGTTGGTCTGGCTTAACAAAGCAACAATCGCCTCATTGAGATGATGTTGCCAGAAATGTTTTTCCAGGCTTGATACAGCAGCCATTGTTGTTTGTGTTAACGCTACAAGACGCCGGATATCAGCAGAAAGCTTTGTAGCGGTTCGTTGAACTGGTCGACGCATAAGTATTCTAGTGATGTGGATTCATGATTGAGCCAAGTGTAGCTGAAGAATGTGTATGTGAGGTGATTGTCGTGCAAGAAAGCCTGCAGTAATACTGCATGTGTCGTTTTACATTAATATTCATTCCATAGTTTGAATGACATGCATTCTGCATTGATTGTGCTAAGAGATCTATTTGTGGCAATGATTGTCGTTGAGCATAATGAGAAAATGGCGATCCCTTGCCTTGTTCAAGGCGTTCCAAAGACTTTATTCACAACAACAAACCAATACATACAAAACTAAAAGGACCGGGGCCTGTGTAAACAGAACCCGGTCCTCATGGTATCACTTGATTTAACTACCCGAATTTACGAGGGCAATTTCAATCAGGTTTTGATGATGCGAACAGATCAAGCAGCCAGCAACTGACGTAACACGTACGGCAGAATACCACCGTGGTTATAGTAGTCGACTTCGATTGGTGTATCGATACGCAACAAGACAGTCACTTGTTTTTTCTCGCCGTTTTTACGGTGGATCACTAAAGTGGCATTTTGTTGTGGCTTGATATCTTTTTCCAGTCCAATCAGATCATACGTTTCTTCACCGGTAATACCCAGTGTTTCAACGCTATCGTTGCCGATGAATTGCAATGGCAATACACCCATACCAACCAGATTGGAACGATGGATACGCTCGAAAGAACGTGCAATCACCGCTTTGACGCCCAACAGTTGTGTACCCTTGGCTGCCCAGTCACGGGAAGAACCTGTACCGTATTCTTCACCAGCGAAGATCATGGTCGGGACACCATCTTTGATATAGCGCATTGCCGCATCATAGATAGATTGCTGTTCACCGGATGGTTGATGTACTGTGATGCCGCCTTCAACACGTGAACCATCCGACTTCAGAGGGATCATCAGGTTTTTGATACGCACGTTGGCAAAGGTGCCGCGCATCATTACTTCGTGGTTACCACGACGTGAACCATAAGAGTTGAAGTCTGTTTTCAAGACACCGTTTGCCAGCAACCATTGACCTGCTGGGCTGGATTCCTTGATCGAACCGGCCGGTGAGATATGGTCGGTTGTGATCGAGTCACCAAATACACCCAGAGCACGTGCACTGGTAATAACAGCAGAAGCCGCTTTCGGTTCTTCAGTGAAATTCTCGAAGAAAGGTGGTTCTGCAATATATGTCGATGCAGGCCAGTTATAGACTTCGCCTTGGGCTACGCCTTTAATTGCTGTCCACAGTTTACCCGGGGCAGTTTTTACTTCGCCGTAATTTTCTTTGAAGTTTTTCGGATTCAATGCAAACTTCAGCAACTTCTCGATTTCTTTCGATGTAGGCCAGATATCGCCCAGATAAATATCTTTACCGCCTTTACCTTTACCAACAGGTTCAGTCATCAGGTCACGTGTCACATTACCGGCAATTGCATAGGCAACAACCAAAGGAGGTGATGCCAGAAAGTTACCGCGAATATTCGGGTGAATACGTGCTTCGAAGTTACGGTTACCGGACAATACTGCTGTTGCGACGATATCGTTTTTCACGATTGCTTCGTTCATTGCAGCGGTCAAGTCACCAGCGTTACCGATACATGTTGTGCAACCATATGCAGTCACACCAAAGCCCAGTTTTTCCAGATAAGGTAACAGGCCTGCAGCTTCCAGATATTTGGTCACAACACGCGAACCTGGTGCTAACGATGTCTTGATGTGGGGAGCCACTGTCAAGCCGGCTTCAACCGCTTTTTTCGCTAACAGGCCAGCTGCCAGCAATACATTCGGGTTAGATGTGTTGGTGCAGGATGTAATGGCGGCAATAAGAATATCGCCACTCTTGACATCAATACCGTCAGTATTGGTAAAGACCTTGCCCAGATCTTCCGCTTTTTTGTTAAAGCCGTTTTCTGCGACAGGTTTACTGAATAAATCGGTAAATGTAGTTTTGACATTACCGAGTTCGATACGGTCTTGAGGGCGTTTAGGGCCTGCCAGTGATGGTGCAACTGTCCTCAAATCCAGTTCGACAACGCTGGTGTAATCGATGTCGCCTGCACGCGGGATACCGTACAAACCCTGTGCTTTGAAGTACGATTGGAATGCCTCGATTTCAGCTGTTGTACGACCTGTACCTTTGAAGTAGTCGATGGTTGCATCGTCAACTGGGAAAAAGCCCATTGTGGCGCCGTATTCCGGTGCCATATTGGCAATCGTTGCACGGTCTGTCAGTGTCAGAGACTCTGTGCCTTCACCGAAGAATTCGACAAATTTACCAACAACTTTGGTTTTACGCAGCAATTCTGTAATGTTCAAGACCAAGTCAGTTGCTGTGACACCTTCTCGCAATACACCAGTCAGGTTCACACCAACAACGTCAGGTGTCAGGAAATAGACCG
>JAATFN010000083.1 GCA_015655165.1 Betaproteobacteria bacterium
AAGATCGAACGTAAACTTGGTGCGCCTAACGGGTACGCTGATCGGCTCAGTGCGCTCGAATTTACATTACTGGAGTTATTGGCGCGTAATGCAGGACAAGTTGTCCATCGTTCAACCATTGCCACTGCATTTGGTGCAGACTGGATTGATTATGATGAACGTCATCTAGACCAGTTGGTAAGCCGATTACGCCGTCGCTGGCTAAACAATTCAGGTGAAAAATTACCTTTGCGCACAGAACATGGGCAAGGTTACAGTTTATGCATCGATATACAGATTAACTAACATCTTCCACATCAATCTGCATTGACAAATTCTGGTGTACGTTAAGCTGGCTAGCGAAACATCACTTGACCAAAAACAGGTAAGAAAAAATATCCTCAATAAGTCAAATCGGATCAGTAGATGCCGAGAACTACTGCCATGAGGACTGTTGTCAACAAGAACAATGACAACACGCAAATGTATTTTTCCCTCTTCCCTGTCTGAAAAATCTTTGCCAGCATAAAATTGACGTACCTATTTATCGTCCTTACCTCAATCTTGCTGCAAACGTCCATATCGGCATTGCCTGCTTAAGCGCATTCATCTAACAATTGATTTCCTGATTGTTGCTGCATTAACACTGCTGTCGGTACCGGACAAAATCTATGATATTCGGTATGATCGACATACTATGAATAATGACAAGCAAGGCTTGACGCATAATAAAGCCAACCTGCACATTGAGAATAATGAGGAAATGATGGATTTAGGAATTGCCGGTAAAATCGCGCTGATAGGTGGTGCAAGTAAAGGTCTTGGTTACGCATGTGCAGAAAATCTCGCCCGCGAAGGCGCACATGTGGTCATCGTCGCGCGTCATGCGGATAGTCTGAATGCAGCAGCAGACAACATCCGCACACACACCACATCGACAGTCATTGCTGTTGCTACCGACATAACGACCCCTGAAGGTCGGCAAGCAGCACTGGCAGCAGTCGATAAAATCGCCGGTGTCTCAGGTCATGGCCCGGATATTCTGGTCACCAATGCTGGTGGTCCTCCAATTGGTGACTTCCGTGACTGGGATCGCGATATCTGGATCAAAGCAATCGATGGCAACATGCTCACCCCCATCGAACTCATCAAAGCGTCAATTGACAAAATGATCGAACGTAACTGGGGACGCATCATCAACATTACCAGCGGTTCTGTAAAAATGCCACGCTATGATCTGGGACTATCCAATGGTGCACGTACTGGTCTGACAGGCTTTGCGGCAGGTGTTGCACGCCACGTTGCGTCTCATGGGGTAACGATTAACAATCTATTACCTGGCAACTTTGAAACCGATCGCCTACGTAGCGGCTTTGTGGCAACAGCCAAGATGACAGGAGAAACAGCCGAAGAAGTTCGTCGTACCAGAATGAAAGAAATGACCGCCGGGCGCTTTGGTGTCCCTGATGAATTTGGTGCAACTTGCGCTTTCCTATGTAGTAACCATGCAGGTTATATTACCGGTCAAAACGTACTGATGGATGGCGGTGCCTACCCGGGCAGCTTCTAAAACGAAGCACTACGCAAAAAATGAATAGCCAGAAATAAAATCTCTGGCTATAATAGCGCGCTTGTACGGAAGAGTGGCAGAGCGGTTGAATGCACCAGTCTTGAAAACTGGCGAGGGTGAAAGCCCTTCGTGAGTTCGAATCTCACCTCTTCCGCCAAAAATTGAAACCGCTGAATCTCGATAGAGTTCAGCGGTTTTTGTTTTGATACACAGCAATCAAGCAACACTTCCCTTACGGCTTTGCATATTGCTATTCCGGCTCGATACTACGCATAAAAATACGAATCACACTGTCCAGATGTGCACACATTGCACGACGTGCCGCATATGCATTTTTGTTTTCGATCGCAACATAGACACTGTAATGTTCCAGTTGGGAGCGCAAAGGCATATCGTCCGGCGTATACAGTTGCTGCAATCGGCCAAATAATTCCGTGTACTGCTGACTTAACAAATGGCGAATGAAAAATGTGTACGCTTCGTTATTGGAAGCTTCTGCAATACGTATATGAAACAGCCGATCACCAATATGCTCAGTAGAATGATTCAAGTTGTCTTCAACATTCATCAGATAGGCTTCCTTAATCAAACCGAGTTGTTCTTCCGATCTGGATGCCGCTGCTAATGCAGCAACTTCGGGCTCGATTAAAAGACGTGCCTGCAATAATTCAAACGGCGTGATTTCTTTACTTTCATTGAGATGCGCAACAAGTTTCGGGTGTATGCGATTCACACCGTGAACATCGTTGAGATGGTTGTTTTTTTTAACGTAGACACCACTACCGATTTTGACATCCACCCAGCCTGATACTTCAAGTGCGATAACTGCTTCCCTGACAGAAGCACGACTTACAGCCAGTTGAATCGACAAATCACGCTCTGGAGGCAAACGACTACCCACTGGATAGGTATTGTTGTTTATTTTTTCTTTAATGCCTTCAGCGATTTTTTTATAAATGCGCGCGTTTTCCATGAATGTGCTTTTAATACCCCTACTAACAAAATGTCTTGCAAAAATATCCGGAAGATTTAAAATTGTCCAGACCAATTTAATTGAATCAGACCAATTTAGCCATTATATCAAGGAATATCAACCGTGAGACTAGCTCGTCAGACATGCGTTTACAGCCAAAAATCTCATGATATAGCGGCAATGTGTCCATCGGAGCCTGGTACTCACCAATCCCCTGACGGCAATACCTCCGACAG
>JAATFN010000282.1 GCA_015655165.1 Betaproteobacteria bacterium
GACCAATTGCGGCACCGACGAGCGCGTTTTTAAGCAGGTCGCTGACAAAGAGGGCTTTGGTCATTTTATTAAAGCCGAATTTCTCTTCCAGAACGAACTGGCTGTAATAATCAAACGGTAAGCCAATGATCCCTGAAATGATGCCAAAAGCAGCAATCAAGCTGATCTGGTACAGTATGCCCGGTTCACCGAACACCCCCAGTAATGCGGTTGACAACCATTGCAGACCACCTAAAAGGGTGAAGCCGATCAAGACAGCGGCATTGACCAATAAAGTGACAAGTCCGAATTTCGTTTTGGCAACAGTATAATCGGCGGCCTTTTGGTGTGCCGATAACGGTATTTTTTGTGCGAATTCGGCAGGAACCGCAGCACGATGTGCAATGACGTGACGGATTTGGCGGGAACCCAGCCAGAATTTGACAAGCAGTGTGACGACCAGAAAGGCGACAAATAAAGCTGAAAACGTAAGTGAAGACATGCTTACCCTGTGAGAAAATGTACACTGAAACGATGTTAATCGCATTTGCAGGTTGCCCGAGAATACGGCAAACTCCCAAACCATCAGTTATATAGAAGGAATATTATGTCACAAGCTGCTGACACCAAGCCAACGAATCTGGAAGCACGGATTTTTACCGAGCCTACCCGCCCCAACGAATTCAATCTGGTTTGGGTCGATATGGAGATGACGGGCTTGAATCCCGATACGGATCGTATCATCGAAGTGGCCGTGATTGTCACCGATCAGGAATTGAATATTCTGGCCGAAGGCCCTGTCTTTGCGATTCACCAGTCCGATGACATTTTAAACGGTATGGATGCATGGAACAAAGGTACACATGGTCGCTCCGGTCTGATTGACCGTGTTAAAGCCACGACGGTAACAGAAGAACAAGCGCAAGAAGCGTTAATCAAATTCCTGAAGCCGTTTGTGCCAGCCGGCAAGTCGCCAATGTGCGGGAACACAATCTGTCAGGATCGTCGTTTCATGGCACGTGGCATGCCTAAATTGGAGGCATTTTTCCATTATCGCAATCTGGATGTGTCAACATTGAAAGAACTTTGCCGTCGCTGGAAGCCCGAACTGGTCAATGGATTCAAGAAACACCAGAAACATACTGCATTGGCCGACATTACGGAATCCATTGAAGAGTTGCGTTACTACCGCGAGCATTTTATCAAAGCGTAGTCGTGTACCAAAAATAGCGTGTCGTTATTTAAAAACACGCAAGATAGCTGATCAATTGATGGAAAAACAGCCAAATCTTTTGGCTGTTTTTTTAAGCCGGGATGAGCGGCCGGTGCTATTTCAATGCAACTGCTTTAAAGCGTGCAACGACAGCATGATCTGCATTGTGTAGTACCAGTGTGTCACCTGTTATCTGGTAGCTTGCCACAGTCGACAGTGTGCGCAGGAACGCGGTTTCCTGTTCCATGCCGTGTTGGCATGCCATCATCGTGCCAGCCATTTGTTTGAAGGTCAGCGCATTGCCCGATACCTCAAACTCTCCCATGATACTGTTGCAGCCGCCGTTACCGGATACGCGAGGCACGTCGGCAGCCAGAATGATGTGCGGCTCACGCTGGTGTTTTGCGACTTCCACACTATTGTTATTTAATTCGGTCAGTTTCCAGTAAGTGTTACGCAGTGGCGACGTTGCTGTATTGTCTCGTGGTGATGCTTGTTTGGCGACATGGACAAGTATTAATGTGAGGGGTTCTTTCGTGTCAAATGCCGGCACATGGGCATCTGTTGCAAATAGCAGTTTGTCCTGATGCCTGATGGTTGCCCGCACAGTATAGGTGTGACCTGGCAAAATGACTTTGTCATCGTAATTGATCGTGAAAGCAAACGGCATGGTGCCAGCGGATGTGTAGGCAGTGCGGCCAATGATGATGGCCGCAGCATCGGTACGGGATACATCTTCCAGTGTCGCTTCGAACACGGCACCAGCAGGTAGTGCGATACGCTCCCGGTAGAATGCGGAGCCTGTGACTGTCGCTGCAAATAGCGGCGAGGCAGATGTGGCAATGATCGCTGCGGCAATGCTACGTGTGAGCGCATGTTTCATGTACAGTCCTTTTATTGTTGTTCCTCAAGCGTAATGCCAATTGGTCAATCATTGGTGTTTTTTGCACTTCATTAAAGATTATCGGCATGGGAATAGGATGGAAATAACAAGAAATGCCTAACAGATGTCTACGGTAGCACTATCTTCACCTTGAGTGTGGTGTGTTGCTGGCATGTTGCAAGTCACTTTAGTCGCAGTATTAAAGAATACTTTACTATGGTTTTTTATATTAAAGGATGCTTTAATATAGTCTAAATCAATTTAAGTAGCATTAAAATGACGCGATCTTCTGGTATTTTTGTTGTATCGACTACTTTGGGTGAGTCTGTGCAGGCGTTTGTACCACATCCTCTTCCCCCTGTTGATCCGCCGTTGGCACTTGATGCATTCGTCGTATTAAACCGTCAGGCTGGAGACATGGTTATTTACGATGATATATGGGCATATCATGTATTTGTGTTTTAAGGTCACCGGGTTTTGAGAGCACGGTGTGTGACATGCATATGACAAATGGTTGTATCGCTATAAAAAAATAGTCGTTGACGCATCAAGCGTTCATCGGCAAAGTAGTATCAATTTCTATATGACGACGCGACAGTAACATATCAGTACTGCGTATCGTTAGCGTCAATGCCACTTAACAGATAGTTTTGGGTGTGACCGATACATATAGAAATTCCTGAATTCAACAAGCTCCGCTTCAAGCGGAGCTTTTGCATTGTTGGCATATCTCTTTGTCTTCAAAGTCGCAAGCACATCCATCCTGTTTTCATGCACAGGATATATCAGCCACGAGGGATGGTGAATCCGCCGTTGGATGTCGGGCCATTCGGATTTGACGGTGGAACAGGTGTGGAAGTCGATGTCGGTGCTTTGGGCAAACAGCATGAAAAAATCCCGCCTGCGTGTGCTGTTGCTGACAGACAGATCAATATGGTCATGCAGAGAATGTGTCGTGTGGATATGTGCATCATAAAACCTTTCATGAAGTTGTAATCAATATGCCATGGTAGTCAAGGATGCGTTGCGGTTAAATCATGCGGGTATTAAAACGGTGAATCCTGGTAGTTGACCATGCACCGTGCCGATCCTGTTTTGTGTCCTGTTTTTAGCGGAACAGGCTGGGTGCCGAGACTGGGCGTGCTGGTCGTAACACTGGTGGGATAACGTTCAGAGTGGGGGAAGACTGCGTTGTGGTATGCATCGTTGTGATGGATGATGCACCGAGTGATGTCGTCGATGGCCAAAAATGCGATGGTGGTCCGGACGATGCGATGGATATGTTGGATGAGGATAAGGCGGGTGTAGCAGGACGAAGCGGCGCGTTACCAGGCTGACCAGCGGTGGCATGTGGCATGTAACTTAAGACAATAAACAGTAATGCGACAGGTGTGTTGTTGGCTGACATGCTTTTTCCCATGTTAAAGTGGTCTTGCATCATGCGTTGGTTGTCATGTATCTATCGAGGCTGCCATAAGAGAGGACGATACAAGACATGCATGCAGGACAGAACTGGATGGTCTACCTCATCCATGCAAATGTGAATAATCCGGGTACTAAAAACAGACAGATGAATGTCCTGTCCGATACGTCAGGATGTCAGACTGAGTAGCTTGCCTGGATTCATCAGATTGTGCGGATCTAGCGCTGTCTTGATGTGTTGCATGACTTGCAATTCCACTGCCGATTTGTAGCGTTTGATTTCTTCACGCTTTAATACCCCGATGCCATGTTCGGCAGAAATTGTGCCGTTGAACTGATGTACGCTATCGTAGACCACACGGTTAACAGCAGCTTGTTGTGTCAAGAAATCATCATCTGTGATGCCAGCAGGCGCGCTGATGTTGTAGTGTAAATTGCCGTCGCCCAGATGGCCGAAGGTCACATTTTTGCAGCCCGGGAATGCGGTTTGCAAGAGGGCGTCAGTTGTCGTGATGAAGTTGCCGATATCGGAGATGGGCACAGCAATATCGTGTTTGATATTTTTACCTTCCTTGGCTTGCGCCGCAGAAATCGATTCACGTAATTGCCACAGTGTTTTTGATTGGGCAATCGACGTGGCAATGACCGCATCACGAATGATGTTGTCTTCCAGTGCTTTGGCCATCAATGTTTCAAACACCTGTTGTGCATGCGACCCGGATTCGTTGTCCGAGATTTCCAGTAAAACATAGTGGGGATAATGCTGTGCAAATGGCTGTTTTAAACTGGTATGTTTTTCGACTAACTGCATACATACATCCGACATCAGTTCGAAACCTGTCAATGTCGCACCACAAGTTGCTTGTGCAAGTGTTAACAGTGTTAATGCCTGATCGACAGTTTGCACGGCGACAAATGCCGTTACCAACGCCCGGGGTTTGGGGAACAGTTTTAAAACTGCTGCAGTAATGATACCCAGCGTGCCTTCGGCACCAATATACAAATGCCTTAAATCGTAACCGGTATTGTCTTTACGTAGACCGCGCAACCCATGGATAATCTCGCCTTGGGCTGTCACGACTTCCACACCAAGACATAATTCGCGCGTGTTGCCATAACGCAGTACAGCGGTGCCGCCGGCATTGGTCGATAAATTGCCGCCAATGGTACAACTGCCTTCAGAAGCTAAAGACAACGGAAATAATCTGTCGGCATTGTCGGCAGCCATTTGTACATTGTGCAAAATGCAACCGGCGTCCACGGTGATGGTGTTGTTGATGGTGTCAACAGCACGAATGGTGTTTAACCGTTTTAAAGACAGAATAATCGCTGTGCCTGTGGTGTCTGGCACACTCCCCAACACCACTCCTGTATTGCCGCCTTGTGGCACAACCGGTATCCGGTATGTATTGCACAGTGCGACAATATCGGCAACTTCTTGTGTGCTCGCAGGGCTAATCACACTCAAGGCTTTGCCGGTAAAGCGCCCACGTTGCTCTGTCAGATAGGCAGCGGTGTCGGTGTCTTCGGTGAAGACATGGTGTACACCGACTATACGTCGGCAGCTAGCCAAAAATGCGTCGATGTCAGGCATAAGTCACAGCTTATTGATGCGTGGTTGTTCGGGATGCTTTTTTAATGACTTCACAAGCAAGGTGTTTAGCGTGCTTTTTATGCGGAC
>JAATFN010000393.1 GCA_015655165.1 Betaproteobacteria bacterium
AGTTGTTGACGTTCATATTTCACATGGATGGCCCATCTAGATGTCATCCGATACGTCATAAATATTTCCGACATCTGTTGTGTCCGGCTTTTAGTAAAGTATTCCTGCGAGAATTGCACACCGTATTTGAATTGATTGACAGAACCGATCAATCCCAACTGTACTGCCCCGCCAGCAAAAATGTCGCGTTGTACATATATGCCCGGTGTCACCATCATAAATCCATACAGATTTTTTTTACCCAGCGTTATACCGCCACCTGTTTTTAGAAATCCGTGTTGACGCTCTTCAAACAAGCGTTTAGTTCCGAGTTGTACTTGCCAGGAAACCGGCTTAAAAAATGTATCTTGCAATGCATACGAACGAATATCAAGCACAGACAAAGACTCCAGCTGCACTGTGTTGTTGGTCGCGACCACTTGTGTATCGAAAAAACTGATATAAGCCCCTGGCAAAAAACCGTCTTCATGATCGTAAATATCATGGTATGCCAATTTGCCACCCAACTTCATTTGGACTTCATTACGCAGCCCTTGGCGGTATTGCACACCGGCATTCATACGTCTTGATAAATGACCTTGACTCGGCGCTTCCGGCTTTTCGAACTCGGTATAGATAGGGGTGCCAAGATGGCTACGCACTTTTAATAAGCCTAACAGATCCCGCGTATACCGGCTGTGGTCAATGTTGTTATTACTTCTACGTCGTTTCAATTCGAATGTTGCCAATTCCAGTGCGCTTATTTTTTCGACAACAGGTAATCGATCGAGCTTGTCCACATCAAAATCCGTACTCTGAATAAATGCACGGCTTTCCGTATGCGTCAGATTTTCTGCCAGTTTGACCATACGTTTTCTGCTGGAAGGACGATATACCTCTTCTGTTATCAGATTTTCATTCATGATGGCACGTACCGTATCGATCGGTATTGCCGACATACCGAACTGGTTCGTTAAATTGATACCTGGTCTGGCAATCTGTAAAAGCCAGAGCAGATTATAGGAACAGTTCTCGCTGGTAAAATAATAATCTGCATAGACATGCCTGACTTCAAATATATGATTGACGAGTCGGGTGATTTCCGTGTCGTTGAGATTCAAGCGGTATTCCCAAATATCCCGCTGCTCCAGATCACTATATTCTTTTACCTTTTCGGAATAGGAAGAGATCGAATAACGCCCCTCATAACCACCGAACAGTCCCTGGTAGGCATAGATAAACCCGTTCGTCTCGGCTGTTTTCGCAGCATAATTGATGGCATAGGCAGTCAACGGTGTATCCAGGTGTGAATCAACGCGCAAGAAAGTATGTCCGAAAGCGGATGCGGGGGAATTGATATGTGCGGAGGCTAAAATCAGTGTGACCGATTTGGCATCCAATGATGCACGCTCTTTACGTAATGCCTCACAGGCAGGTAATTTGATTTCCTGAACTATTGCCGGTAACTTGTCGATCAACCATTGCGAACGTGATGGATAACGACAATAGAAACTATCATCGGTATCTGTCGTATCACGCAGCAATGCATTTAACGATGCATGTAATTCGGCATACGCATCAGATTTCCCATTGCTTGCAAGAAAGAATGCCGGATCATCGATTTCACTGCGGCCGTTTTTGAAATGAAGGAGATTGTGCCACTCGGGGTGGGCCGCCAGATTCTGCTGATCTGCTGCTGCATGCAAAGTTTGCGCATGCGCGGTATAGACAAACAGACATAATAAAAAAATTAGAACCCGCCCGGCAATGCGGGCGGGTTGACGTTGTTTTACAGCGTGATTAGCCAACGATTGCGATAATATGATCGATGACGTTCGCAGAGTTCACAGTATCAGAAGTATAGATTGCATTGAAATTCGATTGCAACGTTGCAATGAATGCAGCCTTGTCTTTTACTTCCAGCATGGTAGCCAGTGTATTGACCACTTCACCATGGCCATTCGCGATATCTGTTGCCAGTGAGTCCATATTGCTTGCAACAAATTCGTTCAACTTGTCATTCGATACGAATTGTGCTGGCTGGCTACATGCCGATGTACCGGAAGTAATACCGAAAGTCTGATTACCAAATGTTGCATTGGTTGTCGATGCCAGAACTTGTTTGATTGTCGAATCCTGATTTTTGATGAGTGAAGTACCCAAGCCACAACCTGTATTTGAATTAGCAAATGTAGCAGAAGAAATCAATGCCAACGCAGAAGCCAGTAGAAGTTTTTTCATGATAGGTCCTTGTTATAGTGGGTTGTCAGTCAATATGTCTAAAAACGCAACTACCTGATACCACGTAAGTATCAGACACCAATTACCATTACTGCTTTCTGTTTATATTGCCGGAAATACATGCGCTTTTAATTGAACAACTACGATCAATCGCATTGATTCAGATGTATAGATTATTATGTTAAATGCCGGAATTTACCTAACGACACATTCAGATGGGACATTATCTGCGTACTCGAGCCACATGATTCGCAAAAGCTACCGGCTTGAGGATGGTTAACACTAATGCAAGATAATTTTTTCATGAGCATTTCCTAAAAAAGAAGACATTGTTCATGTTCACGATCATCTGCACAAAATTCTCTCTTGTTGCCTCCGGTCAGAGAATCTCGACTGGCATTATATCTTGGTACATTGGAAAAAAAGGTATCAAACATGCCACACTTGCGCTACGTAGTATTGCTGTAAAGCAGTACAGGCATACTTGTTACACTGGGACAATATACCGTTTCCCGTCTTAAAATGTCCCCACCTGCACCAACGCATTCAAATACAACCCCAGTACTGCGACTCCATCCAGCCAGAAGTCAGGCAATGAACCATAGATACATGCCAAAATGCTATAATCGGGCCCATAATCTACGGAAAACAGCTACCTTGCGCTTCAACTATCCAGCGAACTGACTATCAATGCCGGTTGACATAGTCGTCCAAGGTATTGTGATCAAGCGAAAAACCCGGTCCGCACTATACGGCAGGCACTGCCAGAGAACTTGTTGATATCAATTATGCAGAAAAAAGTATTTATTAAAACATTCGGCTGCCAGATGAACGAATACGATTCGGACAAAATGGTGGATGTCCTGAATGCCGCTAACGGACTGGTAAAAACAGATAAACCTGAAGATGCCGATATCATTTTGTTGAATACCTGCTCGGTACGTGAAAAAGCCGAAGAAAAGGTGTTCTCCGATCTGGGTCGTTTGCGCGAACTCAAAAAGAAAAACCCGGATTTGTTAATTGGTGTTGGCGGCTGTGTGGCATCCCAGGAAGGCGCAGCAATTGTCAAACGTGCGCCTTACGTCGATATGGTCTTTGG
>JAATFN010000064.1 GCA_015655165.1 Betaproteobacteria bacterium
ACCTGCATTAAATACAGGTCTGCTCGCTTTAGGCACAGTGCTGGCCAGTTTCATGGGTACTACTGGTGCTTCCATGTTACTTATTCGTCCGTTGATTCGTGCTAACGATAACCGTCGACATACTGTACATGTCATTGTCTTTTTTATTTTTCTGGTGGCTAACGCCGGTGGTTCGTTAACGCCTCTGGGGGATCCGCCATTGTTTCTGGGGTTCTTGAAAGGTGTCGATTTTTTCTGGACAATCCAGCACCTCGCACCACATGCCTTGTTCTTGTGTATCTCTTTGCTGGTCATTTTTTATGTGCTGGACAGCTATTATTACCGTCATAAAGAAGAAGCGCTGCCAGCTAGGGACGATCCGACACCGGATTCGCGCATCCGTTTCGTAGGTAAATTCAACTTTGTGCTGTTATTGGCCATTGTGGCGCTGGTATTAATGAGTGGCGTCTGGAAGCCGGAGTGGTCGTTTGATGTGATGGGGACATCTGTCGAACTCCAGAACCTTGTGCGTGATGTGCTATTGATCGTGATCGTATTGGTGTCATTACAAGTAACGCCGGTGATGGCACGCAAAGGCAATGATTTTTCGTGGGAGCCGATGAAAGAGGTTGGTAAACTCTTTGCCGGTATTTTCTTGACGATTATTCCCGTCATTGCCATTTTGCGCGCCGGGCAAGGTGGTGCATTGGGGCATGTTGTGCAAGCAGTAACAGGTACCGACGGTCAACCTGACAATATGATGTATTTCTGGGTAACCGGTTTGCTGTCGTCATTTCTGGATAATGCGCCAACCTATCTGGTTTTTTTCAATACCGCATCAGGGGATGCGCAGGTACTGATGACATCATTGGCACCTACACTGGTGGCGATTTCTGCCGGTGCTGTATTTATGGGCGCAAACAGTTATATCGGTAATGCACCAAATATGATGGTCAAAGCCATTGCACAAGAACGTGGTATCAAGATGCCGTCATTTTTTGGGTATATGGCTTGGTCATTGGGTATTCTGGTACCGTTGTTTGTGGTGATGTCATTTATTTTCTTTCTTTAAATTATGAAACCTAAAATTTTTGTGGCACGTGCTGTTTTTCCTGAAGTGCTCGCGCGATTGAGTGAACAATTCGATGTCGAGTCCAATCAGGAGGATCGTATTTTTTCTGCAGAGGAATTAAAAGAAATGGCACGTGACAAAGTCGCGTTGTTTACTACGCCAAGCGAGCCTGTGACAGCTGAATTGTTTGCTGCCAATCCGCAATTGAAGGTGGTGTCGAATATGGCTGTTGGTTACAACAATATCGATGTGGCTGCTGCAACTGCTGCCGGTGTATTAGCGACCAATACGCCGGACGTATTAAACGAAACAACGGCTGACTTTGGCTGGGCGCTTTTGATGGCAACCGCGCGACGTATCACCGAGTCCGAACATTGGTTACGTGCCGGGCACTGGAAAAAATGGCGCTATGACAGCTTTACCGGTACCGATGTGCATGGCGCGACATTGGGTATTATCGGTATGGGGCGTATTGGTCAGGCCATTGCCCGCCGTTCGATCGGTTTTGATATGCATGTGGTGTATTACAACCGTACACGTCTGGCACCGGAATTGGAAGCACATGCGAACAATGCCAACTATGTCAGTAAGGAAGAACTCTTAAAAACAGCTGATCACGTCATTTTAGTGTTGCCTTACTCGAAAGCGACACACCACACGATCGGCGCATCTGAATTGGCTTTGATGCAACCACATGCGACATTAACCAATATTGCACGTGGCGGAATTGTCGATGATAAAGCATTAATCGAAACACTCAGGGCAGGTAAAATTGCTGCGGCCGGTCTGGATGTGTTCGAAAACGAACCTGCATTCAATGCAGATTTTTTGTCATTGTCGAATGTCGTGTTAACACCGCATATCGCCAGCGCATCGACACCGACACGTCTTGCGATGGCTAACTGTGCTGCAGACAACTTGATTGCTGCTTTGTCTGGCAAGCGCCCACCCAATTTGCTCAATCCTGAAGCCGGCACGTTTGCATAAAACGTCATGCTTTCGTTCAAAAGCACATTGCTGTTTACAATGTGCCGGACAAAAAAATCCCCCTGATTCACATGCAGGGGGAAATTTTTTTAGTACACATCGCTGCTATCGTGATTTACTCTTTGAGCTCTGTTATCAGATCAATATACTGTTGTTGTGCGTTTTCTGTCGTGGTGCCCTTAAGAGCTGCCCAGGCATCCCACTTGGCGCGGGAAACAAAGTCTGTCAGTGCTGGCTGCTCGCCCTGAACATCACCGCTGCTGGCTTGCTTATACAGCGCATAGATTTTCAGAAGCGTCATATTGTCGGGTTTTTCGGGCAGATTTTTAGAATCAACAACAGCTGCTTCGAACTGATCTTGTAAGCTCATGGCGTATCCTTTCGATGAGTAGGCTATATTATGCTGCGAGCAATTCAACTTCGAAAATCAATGTTGCATTAGGAGGAATGACACCGCCCGCACCACGTGCGCCATAGCCTAATGCCGCAGGAATGATGAGTCTGCGTACACCGCCGACTTTCATACCTTGTACACCTTCATCCCAGCCCTTGATCACATGACCTGCACCGAGAGGAAATTCGAATGGACCACGTTCCTTGCTTGAATCAAAACGGCTGCCTTCGCTGCCGTCAGTATTTTGTAACCAACCAGTGTAGTGCACGCTGACATGGTTTCCTGCTTTGGCTTCAGTACCTTCTCCAACCACTTTTTCGTCATACTGGAGACCAGAGGCAGTAACGATTGTAGACATTTATTACCTTTCGTAGTGTAGATTGTTTAAGACGGCCATGCGTGCGGGATTCTTGATAAATTGCTCCAAAACTGCTCCAAGTGCACCGCAATGGATGCAGTGTAAACCAATTTGGGGCGCGCAGCATCCCCTTCCTTGCGCATGTTTATGTGGCATTGCACAAGGAAAGTACCGAAAACGCTTGTCATTACTGTTTTTTGGACATTTTTACATGGGTTGAATGTGGTCAGCATCCATAGCCATTAAAAGGAAAAGGGTTAGAATAGGGAAATCAACCTTTCAAACCAATCTATGGCTGTTTGCTATTGGCAGCAGGGTTGCATGTTATTTGATAAGAGGTATTTCAATGCGTTTGGTAGCAGCATCGTTTGGTCGTGCAATCGTATCCCAGTTACATATTAAAATGTTGCTATTGACGATACTGCCGTTTCTGGTATCAGTCGCTATTTGGGGTGGGGTCCTGTGGTGGAAACTGCAGGCAGTCATTGACTGGCTTTATCATTATTTTATCAACAATAACAGCTTTGATATAACCAGTGGGGTGTTGGGCTGGTTCAACATGGGTGCCTTGAAAACTGTTGTGGTGCCATTAATCGCAATGTGGGCTTTTTTACCATTGATGATGATTACCACGTTGTTGTTCGTCGCTTTGTTGGTCATCCCGATGATTTCGCGCCACGTTGGACGGCGGCATTACGCATTTCTGGAGCGCAAGCGTGGTGGTTCGCTATGGGGAAGTTTAAAGACTGCCTTTGTTTGTTTTGCGGTATTTGTGTTGGTCTGGATTGTGACGCTACCGTTAACATTCGTACCTCCGCTGGCAATGATTTTGCATCCGCTTTTGTTAGGCTGGATCACCTACCGCATCATGGTTTACGATGTGTTATCCGATTTTGCATCGCCTGAAGAATACAAGATGCTGTTAAGCAAACACCGGTTTGGTTTGTTTACCATCGGCACTGTTGCAGGGCTCTTGGGAGCCGCACCGACATTAATTTGGCTGGGAGGTGTCTTGACGATGCTGTTTTTCCCTGTGTTGGCTGCATTTGCAATCTGGTTATATGTCTTTGTATTTGTTTTTTCGGGTTTATGGTTTCAATATTACTGTCTGGAGATTTTGGCCAGACAGCGTGCGGTAACAAACAACAGCGTCGATATTGTTTTAGAGAGCAGCGGCGTCTTGCAGGACTGACGAGGAACGTATGGCATTTGGATTGATTATTATCGGTGACGAAATCATGTCGGGACGACGTGAGGACAAACATTTCCCCAAGGTGCTCGAACTGTTATCGGCTCGTGGTTTACAGTTGTCTTGGGCCGAATATCTGGGAGATGAACCTGATCGCATCATTGATGTGTTAAGCCGCACATTGTCGGGTAACGATATCGTGTTTTGTACCGGTGGCATTGGTGCTACACCCGATGACCATACCCGTCAATGCGCCGCTGCGGCTTTAGGTGTGCCATTGATTCTGCACCCCGAGGCGAAAGATAAAATCCGCGAACGTATTGCCGATACAGCGAAAGCGGCGGGGCACTTGCCACAATTTGACACAGCGGACAACATGCATCGCCTGAAAATGGGCGAGTTTCCAGAAGGTGCCGATATCATTCCCAACCCCTACAATAAAATCCCCGGCTTTTCTGTCGGTAATCTGTCCGGGACCGGGCGGCATTATTTCGTTCCCGGGTTTCCTGTGATGGCTTGGCCAATGTTTGAGTGGGTGTTGACGTCCCATTATGCGGATCTTTTTCACAAGATTGCATGGCAAGAGCGCTCGGTACTGGTCTATGGCGTGCCGGAATCGGTATTGACGCCCTTGATGGAGACGATCGAGATGGCGTTTGCCGGTGTGAAGGTATTTAGCCTTCCTCATGTGGGTGAAGATGGCGTGCGCGCGCATATCGACTTGGGTGTCAAGGGGGATCCGGTATTGGTTGCACAGGCATTTTTACGTATGGAAGAGGGCTTACGCAGTTTGCATGCCGAGTTCACACCAGTTGCCTAGTGTTGAAAAAAATGCCCCGGTGTTGAACCGAGGCATAAACGGTATCGTAAGGAGGAAAGTTCAGATACCGAGGAGACAAGGTACTCACTTCGCTTTTGCGTTGAATGACTGCCAAGATGCTGCCTATCCATACCGTTGATGCCTCGTTTCAGGTTGTCAAAACGATAGCGCTTGTGCCTATCATATCGGATGAAATGCGGGGTTTCTCATAAAATTACCGCGCGGAATCCGGATTTGTTGTTTTTTACGGCCCACCTGTGGTTGTCAGGTTACAAGGACAGTATGAGATGCTATCTTGATGTAACAGAGGCAGCGTTAAAGCTGATAAATCGGATGTGTATTGTTGTCTTCTTTGTCCTTGACTATGCGCCTATGTAAAGGCTCTTGTTACCTTTATTATTCGTATGGCGGACAGCTATGCACCGATACACTGCTGGTGTAGGATCACAGAAGTAGGGAAAGAGCCATTGGGAAAGGATCTTTTTTATTGCATTGCAGCAAGATCAATAGCATCATTGTTGAGAAAAGCAAGATAGAAAGTAAATTAAATTTACGCGCTAACTGCTTAATTCTCTTGCGATTTTTTCAAGTTTTGATAAACTGCAATTCATTTCCATTAAGAAACGATTGGGGGCGTAATGCTTCGGTTTGCATTGACTGTGATCACAGCGTTGAGTATTGGTGTTGCTAGTGCGTCCATCGCGCAGGCGAAATCGTCTTCTACTCAGGTGAAAAAAGCAGTTGTAACAAAAGCGGTGTCTGTAAAGAAAACCGCAAGTTCAAAAAAGAAGATCGCCAAATCCGGTCTTGATCGCCGTGAACGGCTGGTCAAAAAGACAACGGTGGTCGGAGGTAAAAAGAAAACAAACTATCGGCGTGTTTCTGCCAGACAGAGCCTGCCGGTGGTACCGCCCGTCATGACGGCAGGAGAGTTGGCAGGCTTGAATCTGACGGATGATCCATTGGCCCTGCGCTCGAATGTGGCGCTGGTACTGGACCAGGCAAATTCACAGGTGCTGTTCGAGAAAAATGCGGATATTGCGCTGCCGATTGCTTCTGTGACCAAGTTAATGACCGCGTTGGTCGTGGTTGAGGCGGGTCTTGATCGCAACGAAATTCTGACCGTGACCGATGACGATATCGATCGCGAAAAGCATACCGGTTCCCGGTTGCGTTTGGGTGCACGTCTGTCGCGTGACGACATGCTGCATATTGCATTGATGAGCTCGGAAAATCGTGCTGCTTCGGCACTTGGGCGCAATTACCCAGGCGGTTTGCCTGGATTTGTCACGGCAATGAATGCCAAAGCAAAGATGCTGGGCATGATAAATACCCATTATGTGGATTCGACCGGTTTATCGCGTCACAATGTCTCTAGTGCCCACGATCTGGCCAAACTGGTTGTGGCAGCGTATCAGCATTCAATTATTCGTAATTACTCGACTGACTCGAAGTATTCAGTGGATGCCACACTGGGACGTCAGCTCGAATATGGTAGTTCCAATCGTCTGATCCGCAATGGCTTGAATGAGGATTGGGATATCGGTTTGCAAAAAACCGGTTTCATTAATGAAGCAGGTCATTGTCTCGTGATGCAAACCAAGATCGATAATCGTCCGATTATCATGGTGTTTCT
>JAATFN010000319.1 GCA_015655165.1 Betaproteobacteria bacterium
CGTTGTCCTTGTACGCGTTAGTCGCGTTGCGTCGTGACAATGTTCAGGCAACAGAAGCCTCGATGAAGTATTTCATTCTGGGTGCGCTGGCGTCCGGCTTCTTGCTGTACGGTATTTCTATGCTGTATGGTGCGACCGGTTCTCTGGAACTGAGTGAAGTCTTCCGTGTGGTGGTGTTCGGTATCTCGGACAGAACCATGCTGGTCTTCGGTCTCGTGTTTGTTGTCGCAGGTCTGGCATTCAAACTGGGTGCCGTACCATTTCATATGTGGGTACCGGATGTCTACCATGGTTCACCGACAGCCGTCACCATGCTGCTGGGTGCTGCGCCTAAACTGGCAACATTTGCCATCGCATTTCGTTTATTGGTTGAAGGCATGTTGCCGATTGCAATCCATTGGCAGCAAATGCTGTTGGTCATGGCAGTTTTGTCGTTGATTCTGGGTAACATTACTGCGATTGCCCAAACCAATTTGAAGCGTATGCTGGCGTATTCGACCATCTCCAATATGGGTTTTGTCCTGTTGGGGCTGTTGTCCGGTGTGTCGCTGGAAAACGGTCTGGATTCGGCGACCATTGCGTACAGCTCTGCATTGTTTTACATGGTTGTGTATGTGCTGACTACACTGGGCACCTTCGGGGTCGTCCTGTTGTTGACCCGCGCAGGGTTTGAAGCTGACAGGATCGAAGACTTCAAGGGCTTGAACAAGCGTAACCCATGGTTCGCAGGCATGATGTTGATCATGTTGTTCTCCATGGCCGGTATTCCGCCGATGGTCGGTTTCTATGCGAAACTGTTTGTATTGCAGGCTGTGTTTGCAGTCGGTTTGCCATGGTTGGCATTGCTGGCAGTTGCGTTCTCGTTGATCGGTGCGTATTACTACTTGCGTGTGATCAAGGCGATGTATTTCGATGAGCCGGTCGACAATACACCAATCGTTGCCAAAGCCGATGTGCGTGTGTTGTTAAGTATCAATGCGTTGGCAATTCTTGTATTGGGTATTTTCCCGGGACCATTGTTAAATGCATGTACCTACGCCATTAGTGTTACATTTGCCCATTTGGTTGGTCAGTAAGTGGATGTCTCGACACTGAACTGGTGTGTACTTGTGTTGGCATTTTTTGCTGCCAACCTGCCGTTTTTAAACCAGCAGTTGTTCGGGATGATTGGATTGAACAAGTCACCGGATTACATCAAACCGATCTGGATACGATTGATTGAATTGGTGGTGTTATACGGGGTAGTTGGTGCGGTTGCACGCTTCCTGGAGTCACATGTCGGTAATGCATTTAATCAGACATGGGAGTTCTATGCCATTACAGCATGTCTGTTTGTGGTGTTTGCCTATCCCGGATATGTTTACCGTTATTTACGTCGGCAAACACGCAGAGCAAGCAATTAAATCAAAAAGCCGGTTATTGCCGGCTTTTTTGTTTTTAACGCTTTTCTTTTAACTATTGTCATAATGGGTAGTGTCATGGATGAGAATCTGAGTGAAATAAAAATCGATAGTCAGCTCGCATACGATGGTGACTTCCTGAAAATCCAGAAAGACCGGATTCGCTTGCCGAATGGTCATGAAGCATCGCGAGAATATATTCGTCATCCTGGTGCGGTTGTGATTATCCCCTTGTTGGATGATGGAACGATACTCATGGAACGCCAGTTCCGTTATCCGTTAGATCGTGTGTTTATCGAGTTTCCTGCCGGAAAAATCGATGCCGGTGAAGATACACTTGCCTGTGCAAAACGCGAACTTCAGGAAGAAACCGGTTACACCGCAACAGACTGGCAATTTGTCTGCACGATTCACAACGCCATTGCCTACTCTGACGAACATCTGGAAATTTATATTGCGCGTGGTTTGACCGCAGGCAGAAATAAACTCGACGATGAAGAGTTTCTGGAAGTATTTAAAGCCAGCTTGGACGATCTATTGACGTGGGTGAAAGAAGGCAAGATTACCGATGTCAAAACCATCATCGGCGCATTCTGGCTGGAAAAAATTGTGGCAGGGCAGTGGCCAGGTAAACCGGTTTAATATCGTATGTTAGTGTTAAAAAAAGCCGCTTGATGCGGCTTGTTTTGTATGTACCTGATCGTTTTTCTCTGCTGTTACGCATTGAAATGACAATATTGTTCTCACGACCATGCCGCTATTCATAAACGTTATTATCATTCATTAACTCTGTCTCCAGAAAATTCCCATTTCCTCTCGAAGCCGTATAAATAAAGGCTTCTAGACCTACAATGAGTCATCTATTTTACGATTGAATCATTTAAGGACAAGGGAATGACCATGTATAAAAAACAATTATGTATCGTGTTGATGGCGTTGTTTGCAAGTGTTGCACAGGCGCAAACAGAAACACACAGTGGATTCTATATTGGTGCTGAACGGGTGAAGAACGGTACGTCTTTTACCCAGGAAAACAAAGAGGCCGATTATAGTAATTTTGGCGGCAGAATATTTTTTGGTAAAAAAATCGATGATGTATTTGCTGTTGAAGGTGGCTTTATGTTTTCACCTGAACATGTCAAAAAGGAACGTAGTACGTACTATTCACAGGATTATGCATTAACGACGCAAGCACTCGATACACGTTTGGTGATTACACCAATCCAGTCGTTATCGGGTTTGAAATTAAAGGTCGGTTTGGCATTAATGGGTTTGCAGCTTGATAAAAA
>JAATFN010000247.1 GCA_015655165.1 Betaproteobacteria bacterium
ATGGTGCAAGGCGCCTTCCTTTTGCATACGCTCCCCCACGCCAGACGCATTCAGAATGTCCATTGTCGTCTGTTCTAAGACACCGGCACGAATCGTCGCCTCAATTTCTTCCCGGCTACGGCTTTCCAATACCACTGATTCAATACCTTGCAAATACAGTAAATGAGAAAGTAACAGGCCAGCAGGTCCTGCACCAATGATGGCAACTTGTGTACGCATACTATGTCTCCGATATCGTTTTTAATGTACACCTATCGTAGCGCCGCACACGACCATAAAGAATGGATGAAACCAGAAATAACTTGTACTATTTGTACACTTGCCTGTTTTATCAAAATAACTTTGCAATGACCACAGATAATAAGAACAAACAACGCCAGAGTATTCCTCAATTCTCTTTATACGGCGAAGAACTCAAACCTGCCAATACAGAATTCGTGCATATCGAACTCATTGCAACGCGCAGTCGTTTGTACAACTGGCACATTGGGCATCACACACATAGCGGACTATTTCAGGTACTTTTTTTACTTTCAGGCCATGTCAATGCAGAAATTGATGGTGCAATCTGGGCGTGTGACAGCCCTGTAGCCATTACGATCCATCCTTCGGTTATTCACAGCTTTACATTTTCACAAGAAGCGCAAGGCTTTGTCCTAACCATTGATCAGCATGTCATTTTCTCTAACGATTCACGCCATCAGGATATAGGCTACAACGATATTTTTGCATCATTGTTCGTACAGCCCCTCGCGATCGACCTGGATGCAACACCAACTATCCTGGAGCGTTTGGAAGCACTATTAAAGCAACTGCTTGTCGAATCAGCCTGGCCCCTTGCAGGACACACTTTGATGCTGGAGTGGTTGTCTCGTAGCGCCTTATTATTACTTGTGCGCACCCATGCAGATCGTGCTTCTGCGGACAGAAACGGACGTCACGATTTTGAATTATTCAGCCGTTACCGCTCTTTGGTTGAAACCCACTACAAAGAACAACTGCAAGTTAACGACTATGCCACACTGTTACACGTCCCCCCCAGTCGACTAAACAGGTTGTGCCTAAAATTGTCCGGGAAGTCTGCATTTGATATAACACAACAACGTCTCATACTGGAAGCTTGCAGAAAACTGACCTATTTATCATCCAATATTGCCAGTATCGCCTATGAACTGGGGTTTCAGGACCCCGCCTACTTTAGCCGCCTGTTTAAACGTCATACAGGTTTCACACCTAAAGCTTTCCGCGAAAAATCGACGACAAGCAACATCACAATAGCGCACTAAGTTCAACCTGAATTTTAATGAGGGCAGGCAAATAGCGCCCTACAATTTCTTCTGTTGTCATGCGGGCTGCATGCACACTTACATTCATGGCTGCCACTGTATCTCCGCGGAAATTTCTAAGGGGCACGGCCAATGTACGCAACCCCAATTCGAGCTCTTGATCAACCAATGCATAACCCTTTGCGCGTGCACGCGCAAGCTCGAGTGCCAAGCGTTCCTTGTTGGTAATCGTATTAGGAGTTATCTGTTCCAGCTGAGACTGCACAATGAATCTGTCGATTTCGGCTTGAGGTAAATATGCCAACAAGATGCGCCCGCTTGATGTACAAAAAGCCGGCACACGTGTACCTGGCTGCAACGTTGTTGATACTAGCCGTCCACTGCTAACGGCCGCTACGCAAACCAATTGATCGTGATCGAGTATGCCGACCGAGACTGCTTCTTGCAAAGAAGAAGCCAACCGATATAACAATGGCTGCACTATGCGAGGTAATCTGGCCGAGTGCAAGTAGGATTGCCCCAAACGCAGTACCATCGGCGTCAAAGAAAACAGCTTCTGTTCATGACGTACATAACCCAGATACGCCAACGTAATCAAATAACGACGCGCTGCAGCCCGCGTGAGTCCGGTACGTTCCGCAACCTCGCTAATCGTTAACCGTGATCGTTCCTGATCAAACGCCTCGATCACCTGCAGGCCTTTTTCAAGACCGGCTACCAAGTCACGTTTCAAGGGACTATGGCCCTCAATCTCCAACTGTTTTTCTTGTGCAGATAAGGCATGCATACACTTAGTCTCCTGTTTGTGCGATTCTCGCACAAAATGGGCGGATTGCGTTCACCATCCATCATTTACACCTTGATTTACCGCACATCCTTTCATAAGATCGAACCAATAATATTTCATAACAAGTTGTAGATCGCACACATGACGATACATCAACATCATAAAGGAGACCAGCCTTGAAATTCGATGCAATAACAGCCGGCGTCTATCCGGATCTCATTTACCCTCCCTACAAATCGACAGTCAAACGTGGGCCGACACAAGCACCGTTGCGCATTAACGCGCAAACACCTGTGACAGAGAATCTAAATGTTGCGCCCACGTTGATTCTTCCCAATGATATCGATTTGACCGCACAAGGTGACAGTGCTCCCTTAGGTGAAAAAATCGTCGTGACAGGCCGTGTTTTTGATGAAGATGGCAAACCTGTACGCAACTCTTTGCTCGAAGTCTGGCAATGCAATGCAGCCGGTCGTTACTGGCATAAAAAAGATCAACACGACGCCCCGCTGGACCCCAACTTTTATGGCTTCGGCAAGATGTTTACCGATAACGAAGGTCGTTATCGTTTTGTATCTATCAAACCAGGCCCTTATCCATGGGGTAACCACCATAAAGCATGGCGCCCGGCACATATCCATTTTTCTTTATTCGGTAATGTGTATGCACAACGCTTGGTAACCCAAATGTATTTCCCGAGTGACCCCTTGTTTGACTATGATCCTATTTTCCAGAGTATCCCCGATGAAGCAGCGCGCCAGCGTCTGATTTCAAGGTTTAGCATCGATGAAACCGTCGACGACAAAATGCTTGGCTATGAATTCGATATCGTTTTGCGTGGTCGTCATGCAACGCCAATGGGTATTTAAATTCGATTGTACGATAAAACATTTTGTCAGTAATGCACCTGACATTCACAAAGGAATAAAGCATGCCTAGCCAGATTACCACCTCCCAAACAATTGGCCCATTCCCGCACGAAGCGTGGACATGGGCAGTCAAAGCGACATCAACTGTGAACAGCAATGCAAAAACAGCGTCCATTACAGGCACCATTTATGATGGTGACGGTACACCTATTAGCGATGCATGGATTGAAGTATGGACACCGCAATGCGCTACTGACGAAAGCAGTCACCCGATTCCAGGATTTCGCCGCATTCCCAGTAATGACAATGGCGGGTTCACAGCAACAGTATCATTATCTGGTACTGCCAATACCGGAGAACCTGTCATGTACGTCACTGTATTCGCACGTGGCCTGACCAAACACCAATTCACCGCTGTGTTTTTAGAATATAGCACCAGCCTTGAACAATCGGCAATTCTCAATCAGATCCCGGTAGAACGCCGTGCCACATTAATTGCAAAAAAACAATCCAATGGCAACTATCAATGGGACATCTGGATGCAAACAGCGAAAGAGACTGTATTCTTCGACTACATATAGCCTGGATCCCGTTACACACAGTATGATGAAAGACTTGATGATACTGTGTACGATACATCCTTATTTCACGGAGTCGCAGTGAGCATTTCTCTTTTGGATAATTTTCTGGCTTCGCCTGACATGATCAAGGTATTTGACGATACCACTATTGTGCAGGCGATGTTTCGTTTTGAAGAAGCACTGTCACACGCACAAGCTGCTGAAGGCATTATTCCTCATGCTGCAGCGCGTGCTATTGCAAGCGTGTGTAATGCACAGCTCTATGATATCCCGACGATCGTCAATACAGGCCGGCGTGCAGGTAGCCTTGCAATTCCGTTAGTCAAAGAACTCACTAAAACCGTCGCACTTTACGATCAGGAGTGTGCAGCACATGTCCACTGGGGCAGTACCAGCCAGGATGTGATTGATACGGCCATGGTATTGGTTACCAAAGACGCATTAAAATTAATTGATCGTGATCTTGAAGCGCTAACCAGCCATTTACTGACACTGGCACAAAACCATCTTGCAACACCAGTATTGGCACGCACATTGATGCAGCCGGCCCAAGTAACCAGCTTCGGCTTTAAACTGGTCAACTGGGCCGCGCCGTTAGTGCGTGCACGCATACAGTTACGCGCAACAGCACAACGCGCATTACAACTACAACTGGGTGGTGCGATTGGCACCCTCTCCGTCTTAGGGGACAAAGGATCTGCTGTTGCCAAACATATGGCCGCCGCACTTGGACTCAAACAAGCCGATGCAGCATGGCATACCCAGCGTGACGAATGGATCAGACTAGGCATGGAAGTCGCGGTACTCACTGGCTCACTTGGTAAAATCGCAACAGATCTAAGCCTAATGGCACAAGGTGAAATCGCCGAGCTGGCAGAGCCATCGGGTAACGGTCGTGGCGGCTCTACTGCTATGCCGCACAAACGCAACCCGGTGTCTTCCATGATTGCTTTGGCAGGCTCGTTACGCACACCCCATCGGGCTGCAGCACTTTTGTCATCAATGGAACAGCAACATGAACGTGGACTGGGAAACTGGCAAGCAGAACTGGCCGAATGGCCTGCCTTGTTCCTGTCTGCACATGGTGCGTTATCGGCTTTAAACGATGCCTTTTCCGCTCTGCAAGTCGATACACAACGCATGCGATCGAATATCGATGCATTACATGGTTTAGTCTTTGCTGAAGCAGCATCGATTTATCTGGCCAGTGCAATAGGAAGACCAAATGCACACCGATTATTGGAACAATTAACCGTTCAAACTATTTCCTCGCAGAGCAATTTACGCGATGAATTAGTCGTCGCTATACAAGCCGATAAAACGCTCTCTACTACCATCGATATCCGCTATCTGAAGACATTATTTGATGCAGTTGCAGCTACTGCACCAGCACATCGTTTAGCGGCAGAACAATTACAACAACTACGCCAGACAGCTGCAACATGCAATATGTCTGGCATTGACTGATCATTCTTATAATAGCGAGTATCCAATGAGCTACGACCCTTTTGACCATGATTTCGAACGCGGTATACGTAATCGTAGAAGTATATTAGGTGATGCATGGGTGGACCGTTCTCTTTCCAATGCCAATAATTTTAATGCTGACTTCCAGAATCTTATCACCCGCTTTGCATGGCATGAAATCTGGGGGCGCCCTGGTATTGACCATAAAACACGCCGGATTATCGTGCTGTCGATCACTATCGCATTAGGCCGCTGGGAAGAATATGAATTACATGTACGCGCAGCCTTACTAGGAGAAAATGGCAGTAAATTAACACCTGACGAATTAAAAGAAGTACTCATCCAGTCCGCAATTTATGCAGGGGTCCCGGCAGCTAATACCGCCTTTGCCTATGCGCGGACAATTCTGGAAGAAGTCAGTACACAAATCGGCTATGCCATAACCACTGCACATCCGGCAGATACCGCACATACAGGCGTAGGTCAGGCTGGACGCACTAGCTACAAGCCCTCCTTGCACTACACCATACGACAGCCACGTAACGGAAAAATACCCAGACACACCATTGTATTAAGTCATGCACTAGGATGTGACTTGAGTATGTGGGATGGCTTGGCCAATCTATTAGCAGAAGATTGTCGTATCATCACCTATGACCATCGCGGTCATGGCAGCTCTGATGCCCCAATTGAACTCTATACAATTGCCGACTTGGCCGATGACGCCGCAGCACTGCTACGTGAACTAGACACCGGTGCTGTCGTCTGGGTTGGCTTGTCGATGGGCGGCATGGTCGGACAAGAATTAGCACTGCGTCACCCCGCCTTAGTCAACGCACTTGTGATTGCCAATGCAACCTCGGCCTACCCCGAAGCAGCACGCCAAGCATGGGAACTGCGCATCGAAACTGTCAAGAACCAAGGCATTGAGGCAATTGCCGATGCAGTAATGGGACGCTATTTCCATGATCAATTCCGCCAGCATAAAGCAGCAACAGTCTCACAATTTCGTCATCGTTTGGTAACAACCGACATAGATGGCTATATCGGATGCTGTCATGCAGTCGGCACCTTCAATAGTACCGC
>JAATFN010000020.1 GCA_015655165.1 Betaproteobacteria bacterium
GCCAATATTATCGGCGGCTACAATAACGACCAGGCTGATATCTATGAAATCGGGGCCAACTATTTCGCCAGTACTTCCCTCGAGCTGATTGCCAGCGTGCATCATTCGCGCCTGACATTTCTGGGCACCAACACGCCGACCAAGGGCCAGTTGGCGCAGATCAATCTCGGGGTCAATTATTTCCTATCCAAACGAACTGATCTCTACGGCATCGTCTCCGATTTGTCGGCAAAAAATACACTTAATCCGGGAACTGGCGTTGGTACTGCCAACGCCCTTGGCGACAAGGGTAATCAGTTGGCATTCAATCTTGGCATGCGCCATCGTTTTTAAACCGGAGTCTATCGATTGACAGCTACCGGCCAACGGTGGCTGTCACGATGCTCAGAACCTGTTTGAAATCTTACTGCGCACGCTATGCATACGACTCAAACAGGTAGCCCTGTCTTGGATGAGACCGCGCTTGCGACTCGGTACCGACACGCCGTTCAGGGCTTGTTGCGCAAGGCATGTGTGTCTTCCAGCATGAAGCAGCAGCTCCTTGGCCTTGAGGCCACAGGCAAAACCAGTCAGCTCGCCCGAAGCCCCGATCACCCGATGGCATGGCGCCACAATCGAAATCGGGTTCCTGCCGTTAGCGGCACGACGGCGATATGACGCTTGATCCCAGATACTTTTTTGCTCGCGTCGTCGCCTTTGTGCTGGGCAGCATCCGTGTTTTTCACGCTCTGTGCATCAACGATCAAAAAGGTGCGGTGTACCTTCCGCACCATGTTTGATACAGGCCGCGCCAACCCGATTTTTTTAATGCTTGCTCCAACAAACTTAATTCACTTTTCGCAGCTGGGTCTTTTTTCTCGCTCTTAACAGCAAACCGCTCTATCCTTGCAAATTGTTTTCGACTGATGTCGCTTGGATATACTTTTCTCATCGGCAAAAAAATCTCGAATGTGTTCCAAGAAAACACCAGCAACCACATTATTCTTTCAGATAATGTTTTGCGTACCGCCCATCCAGTTTTTCAAGTGGTAACAGCAACAGGAAATCCGCACAATGAAAATCCGGATCCCATGCCGGCGCACCACATACCCATGCACCACCACGTAAATACCCACGCAGCAACGGAGGGATTGTCGGTGTCTGTTCGATCGCTATTTTTTCCAGCGGAAAAGGTAAATAAGGTTTTGCCCGATAATCCTTGGGCGCCATATGACCTTTGTCCTTGAATGCCTGGTACAGGGCGGCTGCATTGTGTCCGCCGTCTGCGAGACTGACACTGGCACAGCCCATCAGATAATCGCACCGTTCACGACGCATATAATCTGCAATTCCGGACCACAAGAGCATTAATACAGCTCCCCCGCGATAATCGGGATGAATACAGGCACGCACGGCCTCGCATAGAACATGTTTAATATTTTCCAGACGATTTAAACCAAACTCCATTTCAGAATAATACTTGCCCATGCGTCTTGCACCATGGGGACCTAGAATCCGGTAGGTGCCGATTACTTTAAGTGTATTGGTATCACGCACAAGCAAATGTGCACAATGTTCGTCGAATGCATCTCTATCCAGCCCTTCATCGTTGTACAAAGAGGATAACGACATGCCTTCGATAAATACTTTATAACGCAAACGCTGCACTTCACGTACTTCCTCAGGCGTACTGGCCAGACTTAACGTCAGCTTGGCCGAACTTTGCGTCGTACTGGCAGGGGTAGGTAGTAATCTCATACATCGTCCTTTTTTCATAGGCAACGATGACAAGGCTAACGATCAAATATGTCAGGAAAATGACCGTGCTTACGGTCCTTGTCATATTTTTGCAACAGATATGCCTGTTTAAACCAGAAAATACACTTCCTCTATTCTCTGTCAATGAGACACCCGTTACACTCGTATCTCCCCTACCCTCGCGGTGTCACATCATGTTGTTTCTGTGGGACAACATCTTAGAAAGTCATGCATGGCACTAGCGTCTGCCTTATCCGGCAAGAAGACTTCAATCCAACTGATTCATCATATTCACTCACAGCGTATGCTGTCGTTCTGGCTTGCCTTGTATATCGGAGGATTTCTCAATGCCGTTGTCTGGCATCGTAAAATTGCCTCTTCCCTACCTGGCACATGGATCAATGTCGCCGAACTGATTTTGTCTTTTGCCTGTGTCATTGTCTTTACGCTGATATTGCTAAGCCTTGCTGCATTTGGCGGGAGCATTGTCTATCGCATTTTTGCCAGTATCATGGTGCTGTTTTCAGCAGCAGCATCCTATTACATGTCGGTCTTTAATGTTGTTATCGGCTATGGCGTCATGATGGCATTGTTCACGACCGAACTGGATCTCTCGCGTGAATCGGTCGGCTGGTATTTTTTATTATGGTTAATCCCTACTGCCATATTACCGATTGTCTTGTTGTGGCGTATCAAGCCAACCCGCACCACCTTCACGGAACTCAGTCGACTCAAGACTTTCTGGCGCCCTCTTGCCCATCTGGCAATAGTAGCAATACTAATGAACGGCACATTACGTGGTCTGGACAAAATCGATACAAGCCAAACCGGTGCACAGGTAATGGCAAATTCTGGCGGCATGCTTGCACACC
>JAATFN010000437.1 GCA_015655165.1 Betaproteobacteria bacterium
GGGAAGTTGGTCTGCTGCAGGCGTTGCCAGGCAATCAGTGACCCTGTATCAAGGGATGCGTACAGCCTTAGGCGATAAGGCACATTTACTGTATGCGCGTGGCGCAAATATCACTAATGATCAACACATCGTTGATTATTTAAATTTCTTAAATTGGGATAATCCTGAAGTGATACAGGATAAGCGCACACCAGAAGAGATGATTAGTGAAGCAGTCAAGGCAGCAGAGCAGGCCGATGTGATTGTGGCAGCGGTAGGGGAAGCTCGAGGTATGTCACACGAATCCTCTAGCCGTACCAGCTTAGACCTTCCTGCTAGCCAGCTTGCTTTGCTAAAGGCGCTGAAAGCAACAGGGAAACCATTGGTTCTAGTGTTGATGAATGGCCGTCCATTGGCATTGAACTGGGAAAAAGAGAATGCGGACGCTATATTGGAAACTTGGTACAGCGGCACCGAAGGAGGTAATGCCATCAGTGATACGTTGTTTGGAGATGTCAATCCCTCTGGCAAGTTGCCAATATCTTTTCCACGTTCCGTCGGACAGATTCCTATTTATTATAATCATCCGAGAGTAGGACGCCCCTTTATAGAGGGACGTCCGGGTAATTATACGTCGCAGTATTTCGAAGAAAAGAATGGGCCACTGTATCCATTCGGCTATGGCTTGAGTTATACCGATTTTCAGCTTTCGGATATCACTCTCTCCAGTCAAAAAATGGTGAGAAATGACAAAACAAAAGGTAAGATAGACGTCAATGTTACCGTGAAAAATACGGGGCAGCGTGATGGAGCGACAGTTGTCCAGTTATATATACAGGATGTCGCTGCATCGGTAGTACGTCCAGTCAAGGAATTAAAAGATTTTCAGAAAATCCAGCTCAAGGCGGGAGAGGAGAAAGTCATTCATTTTACAGTGGACGAAGATAAGTTGAAATTTTTTAATTCACAATTACAGTATGTTGCAGAGCCCGGACAATTCAATGTGCAGATTGGGCTGAATTCCCAGGATGTGCAGCAAAAGAGCTTTGAGTTGGAATAAAAAAGGCAGAGGTATTTTTCCCCTAGTAGGTGAGAAGAGCGTGTCAGTGACATGTGTCATCACGACCTTTCCTATGCTGTCTCCTTGTGCAACGTCTTTGGGAGCCGTCAACTAAAGCCGCTTCGATCGGCAGCCTCCTGTCGAGCCAGCCGCTCCACAAGGTCAGCAACAGGCCGATGCTGACCATGATGGCGCCAACCCACGGTGTTGCGCCCAAGCCTAGGGAGAGTTCGCTACCAGACCGCCAATGAAGGCACCGAGCGCGATGCCAGCATTGGCGGCCGATACATTGATGGTCGAGGCGATATCCACATTTTCAGGCTGATGGCGCTGGGCAAGCTGTACGACGTAGAGCGCCAGGCTCGGCACATTACAAAACATGAGGGCGCCGAGCACACCGAGAGTCAGGATCGAACCAAGCGTGGACGGCGCGGTGAAGGTGAAAATCAGCAGCACCGTCGCCTGCGCGCCGAGCATCAGCGCTAGCGCCCGCACCCCGGCTTTGTCGGACACCCGCCCACCGAGAAAATTGCCGACGATCACCGACACCCCATAGAGTGCCAGCATCCAGGTCACGCCATTTGATGAAAAACTGGTAACGTTTGCCAGGATGCTGGGCAGATAGGCGAAGGCAACGAAGGTACCTCCCCAGGCACAGAAATTCATGCCGAATGCGATCAACGGGCGTCCGCTGCCAAGGACCTTGACCTGCTCAATGAGACTACCAACTGGTGCGATGTTGATCTTTCGGGGTAAGGTAGCCGCCATCGCGACAAATGACAAGAGGCCGGAAGAGCTTGCCCTGACTTTGCGCCACCAAGCTTGCGTGTGCTGCACGCCTTCGACAGGTTTTCGTGCGGGAATGGGAAGCATGGAATTCGGTCGGTTCCCAGAACTGATCGAACTGGGGGCGACTGTAGCGCTGGGTTCTGATAGTGCGATGTCTAGCAATTATGTTGATGTTGTCAGGCAGATGTCATTGGCAGCGGGTGCCGCCAAGTCGCAGCGTTTGGATCCGACCATTATGCCGCCGGAAACGGTTCTTGAAATGGCGACATTGCATGGATCGCGTGCGCTTTTATGGGATGATGACATTGGCTCCATCGCCGTCAACAAAAAAGCAGATATTACTTTCTTCGATACACTTCGTCCAGATTGGCAGCCGGTATTGAATCCGTTGGCCAACCTTGTTTATTCTTCGCGTGGTGGTGCCGACACTGTGATCTGTAACGGGAAAGTGTTGATGGAAAGAGGTGTTGTACTGACCATCGATGAAGGACGTACCTTGCATGAGGCGGCAGTACGCGGCCAGCGTATTGCGACACAGTCAGGTTTGCTAGATGCTATCAAGCCATTGTGGCCGGTCTCCTGAATTTTTATTGAATGACAAATGGGAACACGGCATGTATCTATCAGGATACATGCCGCATAATGATTGTCAGAGCGCTCTGAGTGCCTGATCCAGATCGGCGATTAGGTCATCAATATGTTCAATGCCAATGGATAACCGTACAGTGTCTTCGGTGACACCTGCTTTGGAGAAAAATTTTCGAACATGCGAGAA
>JAATFN010000065.1 GCA_015655165.1 Betaproteobacteria bacterium
CGATCAGGATGCGATCGAATTTATGTGTCGTGAAGCACCGAAAGCTGTTTACGAATTGGAACACTTCGGTATGCCGTTTGACCGCAATCCTGATGGCACAATTTATCAGCGTCCATTCGGCGGCCATACTGCGAACTTCGGTGAAAAACCGGTACAACGTGCTTGTGCTGCTGCTGACCGTACAGGTCATGCATTGCTGCACACGTTGTATCAACGTAATGTCCGTGCCAGAACGCATTTTTTTGTTGAATGGATGGCGTTGGACTTGATCCGTGACGAAGAGGGTGAAGTATTGGGTGTGGTTGCACTCGAAATGGAAACCGGCGATATCATGATGTTGCATGCAAAGACAACGTTGTTTGCAACTGGTGGTGCGGGACGTATCTGGCAAGCATCGACAAATGCATTTATCAATACCGGTGACGGCATGGGTATGGCAGCACGTGCTGGCTTGCCATTGCAGGATATGGAATTCTGGCAGTTCCACCCGACAGGTGTGGCAGGTGCTGGTGTGTTGATTACCGAAGGCGTACGCGGTGAGGGCGGTATTCTGATTAACAGCAATGGCGAACGCTTTATGGAACGCTATGCGCCAACACTGAAGGATCTGGCGCCACGTGACTTTGTATCGCGTTCGATGGATCAGGAAATCAAGGAAGGTCGTGGTGTGGGGCCGCATAAGGACCATGTATTGCTTGACTTGCGCCATATCGGTGCTGAAACTATTCAAAAACGTCTGCCGTCGATTCTGGAAATCGCGCACAAGTTTGCGAACGTGGATGCGACGAAGGAGCCGATTCCTGTCGTACCGACAATTCACTACCAAATGGGCGGTATCCCGACGAATATGAATGGTCAGGTTGTAGCACCCCATAATGGTAATTACAAAGAAGTTGTGCAAGGCATGTACGCGATTGGTGAGTGCGCTTGCGTATCCGTTCACGGTGCAAACCGTCTGGGGACGAATTCCTTGCTGGACTTGGTCGTGTTCGGTCGTGCAGCAGGTAACCATATTGTGAATAGCCGCTTGCAAGACCGTAGCCATAAACCGTTGCCGGCAGATGCTGCCGACCGGTCATTGGCACGTGTTGCCGATCTGGAAAACCGCAAGGGTGGAGAGCGGGTGCAAGATGTTGCCAATACAATCCGTGCAACGATGCAGCGTTATTGCGGTGTGTTCCGTACAGATGAATTACTGCAAGAAGGTTACAAGCAGATTATGGCGTTAGATGAGCGTCGCAAGCACGTGTCATTTAACGACAAGTCAAAAGTATTCAATACAGCACGTGTTGAAGCACTGGAACTGGATAATCTGATTGAAACTGCAAAGGCCACAATTACTTCTGCAGCCGCACGTAAAGAGTCACGTGGTGCACATGCGCACAGCAATTACGAACAACGTGATGATGTCGATTGGTTAAAGCATACATTGTGGTATTCCGAGGGGAATCGTCTCGACTATAAACCGGTAACTATGAAGCCGTTGACTGTCGAGACATTTAAACCTAAACCACGTACTTTCTAAAAGGTCAGAACATGACACGCACTTTGAAATTGAAAATCTATCGTTATGATCCTGATAAGGATGATAAACCGTATATGCAGGATCTGACGGTCGAACTCAAACCGACAGACAAGATGTTGTTAGATGCGTTGCAACGCATCAAGGCCGATGTGGATGATTCGCTTGCGCTGCGCCGTTCTTGCCGCGAAGGTGTTTGCGGTTCTGATGCAATGAATATCAATGGTAAAAACGGTTTGGCATGTACGACCAACTTGAACGAGTTGACCGAGCCTATCGTATTAAGGCCATTACCTGGATTGCCTGTGATTCGTGATTTGATCGTCGATATGACGAACTTCTTCAAGCAATACGATTCGATCAAGCCTTACCTGATCAACGATTCTATTCCACCTGAAAAAGAACGTTTGCAGTCGCCAGAACAACGTGAAGAACTCGATGGTGTGTACGAATGTATTCTCTGCGCATGCTGCTCTACATCTTGTCCGTCTTTCTGGTGGAATCCGGACAAGTTTGTTGGTCCAGCAGGTCTCTTGCAAGCGTACCGCTTTATTGCGGACAGTCGTGACGAAGCGACTGGCGCACGACTGGATGATTTGGAAGATCCATACCGTTTATTCCGTTGCCGTTCGATTATGAACTGTGTTGACGTTTGTCCTAAAGGATTGAATCCGACAAAGGCAATCGGCAAAATCAAGGAATTGATGGTACGCCGCGCGGTATAAGGCTATTTTCTGTCGATGGTGTAGAGCAACTGTCGACAGAAAATATGGAATACGCGAATGTGACGAAATGTTCCCGAGATTGGCAAGCAGTTTTGTTTGCTACATCTTGATGTTTTAAGCAGGAATCAAATGAATGAGACTACATCGGTAGGCCATCAGGCCGATCCTGTTAAACGTGCCCGTCTAAGATGGCGTGCGCGACGCGGACTGTTGGAAAATGACCTCATTTTGACGCGTTTTCTTGACGAAAAAGAAACAACTATGACGGACGAGGAGGTAGACGCCTTTTCCCGATTGATGGATATGACGGATAATGATTTTATGGATTTGCTTCTTTCCCGTAAGGAACCAAGTGCTGAAGTTGACTTGCCGCACATCCACGCTTTGTTGAAAAAGATACGTAGTGTGTAATGTATCACCAGAACAATAAGGTTCATGAATGACCGGAGACGGGTACGTATTCATTTATTTGGTTGATACGGTTTTTGTGTTTAATTTGCCATCTCAGCAGAAGGAAGAGCTATGCCCAATTCTGATATAAAAGCGACCCTCTCGTTTTCCGACGGTACGCCACCTCTGGAGCTTCCAGTTTATAAGGGCACGATTGGTCCGGATGTCGTCGACATTCGTAAACTGTATGGTGCCACAGGTAAATTTACTTATGACCCGGGCTTTATGTCTACGGCCTCTTGTAATTCATCGATTACCTATATCGATGGTGATAAGGGCGAATTGTTGTACCGCGGTTATCCAATCGAGCAGTTGGCAGTTAACTGCGACTTTCTGGAGACCTGCTATTTGCTGTTGAATGGCGAACTGCCAAATGCACAGCAAAAAGTAGAGTTTGTCGACACGGTGACAAAACACACCATGGTCCACGAACAAATGAATTTCTTCTTCCGGGGTTTCCGTCGTGATGCACATCCGATGGCTGTATTGACCGGTTCTGTCGGTGCATTGTCGGCGTTCTATCATGATTCGTTGAATATTTCCGATCCACATCATCGCGAAGTGTCCGCGATTCGTTTAATCGCGAAGTTGCCGACATTGGTGGCGATGGCATATAAGTACAACATCGGTCAGCCGTTTGTGTATCCGCGTAACGATTTGTCTTACAGTGCAAACTTCATGCGTATGATGTTTGCCAATCCTTGTGAAGAGTACAAAGTCAATGACGTATTGGTACGTGCATTGGATCGTATTCTGATTTTGCATGCGGATCACGAGCAAAATGCATCGACATCAACAGTGCGTCTGGCAGGTTCTTCCGGCGCGAATCCGTTTGCGTGTATCGCAGCCGGTATTGCCTGTCTGTGGGGGCCTGCACATGGTGGTGCAAACGAAGCTGCATTGACAATGCTGGAAGAAATCGGTTCTGTCGACAAGATCCCTGAATTCATCAAACAAGTCAAAGACAAGAACTCTGGCGTGAAATTGATGGGTTTTGGACACCGTGTTTACAAAAACTACGATCCACGTGCGAAATTGATGCGTGAAACTTGTTACGAAGTGTTAAATGAATTGGGTCTGCATGACGATCCATTATTCAAGTTGGCAATGGCGCTGGAAAAAATTGCGTTGGAAGACGAGTATTTTGTTTCACGCAAGCTCTACCCGAACGTTGATTTTTATTCAGGTATCGTTCAACGTGCGCTGGGTATCCCGACTTCGATGTTTACCTGTATTTTCGCCATGGCGCGTACAGTAGGCTGGATTGCACAGTGGAAAGAAATGATTTCCGACCCTGAGCAAAAGATCGGTCGTCCACGTCAGTTGTTTGTGGGTGAGAAACAGCGTGATGTGATTGCGATCGATAAACGCTAAGCTGTATATAAAAGAGCGAATCTATAAAGATTCGCTTTTTTATTGGTAACAAGAGGCATATAATCCCCAAAGCCTTGTCTTTGTGCCATATACTGTTGTAGTAGTACCTATAAATATATCCAGAGATGAGACGGTCCTTCCCCACAACTTGGATGCAATCCGCTAACCGGTCAAGCCGTGTCGCGGAAGGTTAAGAATTAAACCCGCTAATCTCGCGAAACGCGAAGAAAATGTGAGCAAAGAATGACGCAGCTATACGAGCAATATAATGCGAACTCCTATTTATCAGGAGGTAACGCACCGTACATTGAAGAATTGTACGAATCCTATTTAAACAATCCTGGTTCTGTCCCCGACAAATGGCGTGCCTATTTTGATGCGATGCAGCATGTTCCTGCTGTTGATGGCACCAATAAGCCCGACGTGGCACATGCCCCGGTCATTGCCTCTTTTGCAGAGCGTGCCAAACAAGGCCCGATCAGAACCGTTGTGGCGTCTGCCGACTCGGAACTGGGACGCAAACGTGTCGCAGTCACGCAATTGATCGAGGCTTACCGCGATCTGGGTGTGCGTTTTGCGAATCTGGATCCGCTGCAACGTCAGGAGCGTCCAAATATCCCCGAACTGGATCCGGCGTTTTACGGCATGACTGATGCCGATATGGATACCGTGTTTAATATCAATAACACCTATTTCGGTACAGAGACTTCAACGCTGCGTGATTTGATCAATTCTTTGCGCGATACATACTGCCGTTCAATCGGCGCAGAATTTAATTACATCAGTGACCCGACTGAAATCCGTTGGATGTTGCAACGTCTGGAGCCGACACGTGCACTGCCACAATTTACCGCTGAAAAGAAAAAGCATATTCTTGAGCGCTTGACAGCTGCCGAAGGTTTAGAGCGTTATCTGCATACAAAATATGTTGGTCAAAAACGCTTTTCTCTCGAGGGTGGTGAAAGTTTTATTGCATCTTTGGATGAGACAATCAACCGTGCGGGCGAGAAGGGCGTGCAGGAAATCGTCATCGGTATGGCCCACCGTGGTCGTTTGAACGTGTTGGTCAATACATTGGGTAAGACGCCGCAAGAGTTGTTCTCTGAGTTTGAAGGTCGCCATGCTGAGGATTTGCCGGCAGGTGACGTGAAGTACCATCAAGGTTTCTCCTCGGACGTCAGTACAGTCGGCGGTCCGGTACACTTGTCTTTAGCATTTAACCCGTCCCACCTTGAGATCGTCAACCCGGTCGTGGAAGGTTCTGTTAAAGCACGTATGGATCGTCGCGGCGATCAGGAAGGTAAAGAAGTATTGCCGATTCTGGTGCATGGTGATGCGGCATTCGCAGGCCAAGGTGTTGTGATGGAAACATTGAATCTGGCACAAACACGTGGTTACGGCACAGGCGGTACCGTACACATTGTGATTAACAACCAGATCGGTTTTACAACATCCGATCCACGTGACACCCGTTCGACATTGTATTGCTGAATGA
>JAATFN010000268.1 GCA_015655165.1 Betaproteobacteria bacterium
AATTGCCTACTGCGACAAACTGATGGCCCAAAGCAGAAGCCAAGATCATTGATACCTGAATTTGCCATACATTACCCCCCTATCCACGAGAGAACCAGCCATGACTAGCATCAAGCAAGACGATCTCATTGAATCCGTTGCAGCCGCATTGCAATACATCAGCTACTACCATCCCGTTGATTATATTCAACATCTGGCACGTGCTTATGCCATTGAACAAAACCCGGCAGCAAAAGATGCGATTGCGCAAATCCTGACCAATTCGCGCATGAGCGCCGAAGGCAAGCGCCCCATCTGCCAGGATACAGGTATTGTAAATGTCTTCCTGAAAATCGGTATGGATGTACGTTTCGAAGGCTTTAAAGGCTCGATAGAAGATGCGGTGAACGAAGGTGTACGTCGTGGTTATCTGCATCCGGATAATGTCTTGCGTGCTTCGGTTGTTGCCGACCCGCAATTCGAACGCAAAAATACAAAAGACAATACACCGGCTGTCATTCACATGGAATTGGTTCCTGGCAACACAATCGATGTCCAGATTGCAGCCAAAGGCGGTGGCTCGGAAAACAAAACCAAGTTCGTCATGCTTAACCCGTCCGACAATCTGGTCGACTGGGTATTGAAAACCGTCCCGACCATGGGTGCGGGCTGGTGTCCTCCGGGCATGCTTGGCATCGGTATTGGCGGCACAGCGGAAAAAGCCATGTTGATGGCAAAACAATCGTTGATGGGCCACATCGACATGTACGAACTGCTGCAACGCGGCCCGCAAAACAAAACCGAAGAATTACGTATCGAGCTCTATGAAAAAGTCAATGCACTGGGTATCGGGGCACAAGGTCTGGGTGGACTGACTACTGTCCTCGACATCAAAATCGAGATGTACCCGACACATGCTGCCTCCAAACCGGTTGCCATGATCCCCAACTGTGCGGCAACACGCCACGGCCACTTTGTGCTCGATGGTTCGGGTCCGGCCTACATGGAGCCACCATCGTTATCTGACTGGCCGGAAGTACACTGGGTGCCTGACACAGAGAAATCCAAACGTGTTAATCTCGATACATTGACAAGAGAAGAAGTCGCCTCCTGGAAACCGGGCCAGACCTTGCTGCTGAATGGCAAAATGCTGACCGGTCGTGATGCGGCACATAAACGTATTCAGGATATGCTGGCCAAGGGAGAAAAACTGCCTGTCGACTTTACCAACCGCGTCATTTACTACGTTGGCCCTGTCGACCCGGTACGCGACGAAGTCGTGGGCCCGGCAGGACCGACAACTGCAACACGGATGGATAAATTTACCGACATGATGCTAGACCAGACAGGGTTGATTTCCATGATCGGTAAATCCGAACGGGGTCCTGTTGCCATTGAAGCGATCAAGAAACACAAGTCTGCCTATCTGATGGCAGTGGGTGGCTCGGCCTATCTGGTCTCCAAAGCGATTAAATCCGCCAAGGTACTGGGCTTTGCAGACCTTGGCATGGAAGCGATTTACGAATTCGACGTCAAGGATATGCCTGTCACCGTTGCTGTCGACTCAAACGGCACATCTGTGCACGAAACCGGACCTAAAGAATGGAAAGAGCGCATCGCGCAACATGCTTCTTTAGCCAATATTCCTGTTAACAAGGCTTAACACTTCAATCATGTCTTCGCTTAAGACAACCCCGATGCCGACAGACAGTACACTGCCTGTCGGCATTTTTGATTCCGGCGTGGGTGGCTTGTCTGTGCTGTCGCACATTCGTGCCGCACTACCGCATGAACACCTGATCTATTGTGCTGATTCGGGTTATGCACCGTATGGTGACAAAACAGAAACCCAGATCATCGAACGCTCTTTAGCCATCACGGCTTTTTTACTCGGGCAAGGTATCAAGGCATTGGTGATTGCCTGTAATACGGCCACCGCCATTGCAGCTTCCACCATACGGCAAACCTATCCCTCGCTACCGATCATCGGCATTGAACCCGGATTAAAACCGGCTGCGGCCTACAGTAAAACCCATATTGTGGGTGTCATGGCCACACACGGTACCATTGCCAGTGCCAAATACATCGCTCTCCAACAACGTATTACCGCAGAAACCGATGTACTGTTCATACCGCAAGCCTGTATTGGTCTGGCAGACCAGATAGAAAAAGGCGAACTCACATCCATAGCCACTGCTCAAATGATTACGCGGTATGTGACACCGTTAATCACGCAAGGGGCGGATTTTCTGGTGCTGGGGTGTACGCATTATCCGTTTGTGATACCGTTGATCGAACAAACCATCAGCAGCATCACCGACCGGGATGTGTTTATCATCGACACGGGTGAACCTGTTGCACGCCAGTTGGTCCGCATATTGACCAATAACGGATTAAACAATTCCACCGAATCAACCGGGAATATCACCGCGTTTACCACAGCGAGTGCACGTTCTCTTGACAATGCCTTCATGCGTTTATTGAAACAATCCGTTGTGGTAACGCCAATCACTACCTGAAGCAACGCCGGATTTTATCTACAAATAAAACATATTTCCTGTTTGCTAATGGCAACAGAGTTATGTATAATCGCCTTCTTCGCTAGTAACGGTCAGCCAGACTGTTACTGCCGTCAACGGTGGCTGTAGCTCAGTTGGTAGAGTCCAGGATTGTGATTCCTGTTGTCGTGGGTTCGAGCCCCATCAGCCACCCCAGAATTTAAAAGGCTTTGCGTCCGATTGGAGCAAGGCCTTTTTTCTTTTTGGAATATGATTTGCGATTTTTGGAATATGCTATTCCCAATATCATTCGCAATCGTCTTCACATCTACCTTAATCCGTTGACCTTAACCACAAGTTCCGCAGCGCCGTTTCCCGACTTCCCGAGTCGAATCGATCATTCCTTTTTCTCAACACACATCAGATGGTCCGATCTCACCCGAACTAATCTAGTTGTAATTGACGATGCCATTTCCAAATTCAAATACACCACTTTTAAAACCACAGATAAAATCGATGCGATATCAGGTGGTCGTATAGCGTTGTCACTGCTATTTTTGCGACAGGAGCAACATAACTCGACGAATAGCTGTGAATGCAATCTGATCAGTAAATCATTGCCAGAAACACAACCTATTTTCCTCCACGCAATACCAATGCAGACATCATGTATTGAATTTCGCGGACAGGTCTTGACACTCACCCCCTTGATATATACCATGATACATACCTCATTAAAAGGAGCGACAGATGCCAACAGCAAAAATTTTCAAGACCGGGCGCAGTCAGGCAGTGAGGCTGCCAAAGGAATTCCGCTTTGATGTGGACGAAGTGAACATTCGTCGCGATGAAAAAACAGGTGAGGTCATTTTGTCGATACCACCTAAAACCTGGGATGGATTTTTACAAATTCTAGGCCGTACGACGACGCCCGATGACGATTTTTTAAGCCCTTCTGATCGTGCTTTAAATCATGATGATCGTGACCCATTTGCAGCAGGGGAAAAACGATGATCTACATGCTTGATACAAATATCGTGAGCCTAGCCATCAGAAATGATGCTGAAGTAATTGAACAACTGCAAAAGCTTGAAACACAAAACACCTGCATCTCTGTAATCACCGCGGCAGAAATACGATACGGACTGGCAAAACGTGGTTTCCCTACGGGCTTAATGGCCAGAGTCAACGCATTTATGGAACGTGTCAGCGTTTATCCATGGAATTCCGACGTCGCCTTACAGTATGGTTCGTTTCGTGCCGAATGCGAGAAAAAAGGTGCGATGTTGGCGACGCTGGACATGATGATTGCTGCGCATGCCTATATGTTTCAAGTTAACAATAACAATATGATATTGGTAACACGTGACAAAGCATTTCATTTTGTCGCCTCAAAAATACCTGCTCTCAAAGTAGACATGTGGTAAAAAAGACCTGTTCTTCGGAACTGGGCTTTTTGTTTTTGGAACGATATCCATCAGTAACCCATCCGGACTATCATTCCGATAAAGCACGTATGCAAGTGCAAAATGACAAGATCACTTTGCAAACCCGGGCAATGAACACAATGTTAGACAATGACAAAAAATCATGAGAAGCACATTTTTTATTCTGGCATGCGGGCTTTTTCTGCTGAACACTGTACTCGCAGCAGACCTTCGTACAACAAAAGCCGGGGATGTGATTCATGTCGACATCACCGATATCCATCCTACACAAGCAACGATTGGCTATCGCGAGGTTGACTATAAAATCAATCAATATCGCCGTGACAGAAAAAAACTATTTGCAGATTATTGCGAGAGTGCTGGTGCACAGGATGTCGCCCGGTTTGATCTGCAATCGACATTAACCGATGCACAGTCATTTACCTGTAAAGATACAATCGGCACAAACAAACAGGACATGAAAACCGTCGTGATCGCACCGGATAATGCTCTTTACCTGACAGATGGTCATCACACACTCAGTGCCTTTCGTGCTTTATATCCGGCCAGCTTGCAAGTCCCGGTTCAAGTCACGCACGATTACCGTAACCTGCCCGACATGGCCGCATTCTGGGGCACAATGGAAAAAGCAAATTTGGTCTTGCTGCGCAATGGTGACCATACGGAACGTCCTGAAACATTACCAAAACAGGTCGGCAAACAGGCGATGCAAGATGATGCCTATCGCTCGATTATCTACTTTGCCCGGGATATCGCTTACCGAAAACCTGTTAATGCACCACCGTTTTACGAATTTTACTGGGCCAATTGGGTAAAAGCACATGTGGATATCAGACAGTACGATCTTCATTCAAAAAAAGACTATGGCAACCTCATCAAAGCAACCGCAAAACGTATTGCCGGTATCGATAAAGCCGAGGTAATTGCAACCATTGACACCAAACCGTACACCGCTGGCGA
>JAATFN010000219.1 GCA_015655165.1 Betaproteobacteria bacterium
AAGATCGTGCTTATGCACAGGGATTTGAGCTGAACTACACAGGCCATCTGAATCGCCAACATGACGCCGGTAGCGATATGAAACATTTTTCATTACAAACGTCTACGCGTAACGAGCATCAGGAAGTCTCTCGCTACTGGCTGATTGCTTCTGCGATGACACCACCTAACGGCAAAAATAAACCATTCCCCGGCAAACGTGTCAATAAACAGGCCAGTAATCAGGAAGACACCTATACATTGGGTTTAGGTACAAGCCAACAACATGTGTATGGTGTTGACAGTATCTGGCAATATGGTGCTACATTCGGGGTGATCAACGGATGGGCGGAGTCGGTAGTCAGAGGTGGGGTTGATCGCATGCATCGTCTAGCGGGTATGCAAAATTTAAGAGCATCTCCGGCAAGTAGCCAAGGTAGGGTACTGGTTGATCTGATGGTGAATAACACAAACAAATCACATCTTTTTGATAGCAATCTGTCTGTGAATGTGACGCAAGTCATTCATATCGGCACACTTCAAAACGCCATGACTGTTGGTGCATATATGATGTATGACAGACAGGGGCAACCGGCCATAACAGCCGGTATTGAAGGTATCAATAACATGCATTCTTATCTGAGTGGCTATATCGGGGTATATAACAAATCGGTGGTAAGCGATGCTGTGACAAGACATGCAGGAACACGGCACAACGTTCTCTATGCAGCTACCGGCCTGAATATGCCTTTTTCCAAGATGGTGCTGTCATTGACATTTACTTACTATCTTGGGGACCTGGTCGATCGGCAAATCATCAGGACAGACAATTATCTTAACGTAGGCTTCGGATATCGATTCTGATTGCATTGCGCAAATTGTTTAACCTCCTTCGCTATAGGATTTCAATTATTTCTAATTGCTATCCGGGTTACTAAGAGTATGGTTTTAGTCTGAAATACCATTATTACAGCAACTTTGCGGCTATTTCTCTTACCTATACCTGACTCGTCAATTGATACGAAGTGTCGATTGACTAATATGAATTGATATAGGAGTATGAAGATGACAAGTCGTAATGATTCATCCATGCGCTGGGTAAGCGGCTTTGCCTACACAATGATCCCGGCTGCCTTGGTGGTGCTTGTGAAGTGTATCGTGATAGATACATTGTCAGCGCCCCGGATAAGCCCGGAATTACTGGCAGTTGATCTGACAGGTATTCGGCCACCTGCGCAGGCTGTCCCTCCAAGAGGGCCAGTCGTGCGCCCACCGGTTTTACAGATTCCACGACCACGCCCCACATTACCTATATCCATTACACTACAGGTATTGCGTCCGGCACCACTACCTCCATTATTGTCGCCGATCGGTACACCACCCCAAGCGCCACTACCATGAAAGAGCGTAAAGCTAATTTTTATAACTTGTCATCTTGATGTACGTACTAGCGGCGAATGAGTGCACCTTTTTCAATGCGCACCAAGTCTCCCGTATGCCACCCATGATGATCCAGTTGGGTAAAGCTTTGCATACTGCCATTATCCATACGGACATTGATCCTGCATGCTTTCTTTACCGAGGGAGATTGTTCTATTTCATGCCCCGTATGACGACTACCGATTGCTCCTGCAATCGTGGTCAGTGTATATGCACGACTGCTGTTGTTCTGGCTACCCAGAAGCCCACCGATAATCGCGCCGGCTGCAATGCCTATTGATGTATTTTTAGCTTCTGCTACAGGACTGATTGTCTCAATCATGCCGCAGTGCGCACATGCCGCACGGGTTGCAACAGGTAATTTCAAATCATGCATGCGCTCTGGCATACTGTTTGTTTCTGGTAGCTTTTCTACTTTCGGTGTTGTGACATGGATGCGCTTTTTGTTTGCCGGTCTAGCGGGCATCAGATCAACATCTATAATCAAAAATACCAAGAGACATAATGTCACCGTCATTGTTGATGCAATGATCATGACAGGTTGTATACGCAGTGCAGGGTGTGTCTTTTTCATGTGTTAACCATTGATCGTTGTGCACGTTATGCACACAGATACACGATCAAACACATCGTGCTGTATACATAACAGCATGTTGTTATCTCACAGGTAATTGGTTTTACCCGAAGGTCGGGGCAGGACCAACCGGCGTCGGTGGTATTGGTGGCGTTATCGGTCGTGGATTGGTTGGTAAGAGTAATGTTGTTGGTCTTTTTGGCGGGGTGCAAGGCACTTCAGGAAGCGTTATTTCGGCCTGATTAAATATGGAGATATGCTCTGCTTCTGTATGTAAATCCAGATTGTGCACAAGCACTTGCAAGGCCAGTGTCATTGTCGTAAAAAAACATAAGGCAATGATGACTAGCAGATATCTGATCCGGTGACGTTTCTGTGATGAATGCATGATATGAATCTCCATAGCAATAAAGATCGCTGCATTATGAATCGCTTGTCGTGATGCTGTGTTAGTAGACTATGGAGGTCGTAAGTGAATGTTATAACTTAACAAAATACGAATGAAATTCACGTTATTTGGAATTTGTTCTAGTTTGCGGTTCAGTGTGATGTATAAATTGGACTGGTTTGACAGGGGTTATTACGGTTGCATGCATCAATGCGATATATGGTGTATTTTTTTAAGACAGCGCTATACGCTGATTGTGGATTTATTTCTGCTTGAGAATTGAACGACTGCTTTTACTTTGATTTGAACAAGTGTTCCAAGGTAAAGATCATACATTGGCAGAACAGCTCACTGTATTGCAACTTGCCATCATGTAGGCATGTCAAGTGATAGAGCAGTGTACGTTCTTTATTGAATTGTGATTGCTCCTTTATCATTTTTAAAGGAGAGTGTAATGCCGGTTTATCGTGTATCACCACTACGTATTGGTGTCGTACTTTTAGTAATGGTCAGCCAAAGTGCCATGGCAGGCAATCCTATCCAGTTGCCCAAACCGCCAGGCAGGCCAATATTTCAAACGCCGCCAATCGATATACCGCGACGTCCGGCACAACAGCCCCATTATGTGCCACCTACTGTCGCTAGACCTCAAGCAGGGCCGTCAAGACCTTCTATACCACAACAGCCTTCACGACCGAATTCTCCTTGGGGATATTTTCCAGGGGATGTATAAATAGCGAGAAGATTATCGGTACGTATGTGCGGTCGACAACAGTAGCAAAAAAGCCTGGCAATTGATCAATTGCCAGGCTTTTTCTGATAGATGACTTAGCTTAGTCTTCGCGACGCATATGCGGGAACAATAATACATCACGAATGTTCGGTGAATCGGTAATCAACATCATCAAACGATCGATACCGATGCCACAACCTCCTGCTGGCGGCATACCGTATTCGAGTGCACGGATATAGTCTGCATCGTAATACATAGCTTCTTCGTCACCGGCGTCTTTTGCTTCAACCTGCGCACGAAAACGTGCTGCTTGATCTTCCGGATCATTCAATTCAGAGAAGCCGTTGGCGATTTCACGACCGGTGATGAATAATTCAAAACGCTCAGTAATACCGGGAACGGTATCGGAAGCACGCGCTAATGGAGATACTTCGACAGGGTAGTCGACAATGTATGTCGGATTCCATAATTGCGACTCGGCAGTTTCTTCAAATAACGCCAATTGTAACGCACCGACGCCGGCATGAGACAACGGTGGTGCATCGGCTTTGACACCAAATTTTTTCAGCTCCGTACGCAAGAAGGCAATGTCTGCCAATTGTGCATCGGTATAGTCTGGCGCATATTTTTTGATGGCCCCGATAATTGTCAAACGCTCGAAAGGCTTGGATAAGTCCAGTTCACGCCCTTGGTATGTCAACGTTGCCGTACCATGTGCATCAATGGCAGCCTGACGAATGACTTGTTCGGTAAAACCCATTAACCATTGATAGTCTACATAGGCTGCGTAGTATTCCATCATGGTGAATTCCGGATTGTGACGTGGTGAAACGCCTTCGTTGCGGAAGTTGCGGTTGATTTCGAATACACGCTGGAAGCCACCGACAATCAGACGTTTCAAGTACAGTTCCGGTGCAATACGCAAATACATTTGCATATCTAACGCATTGTGGTGGGTGATAAACGGTTTGGCTGCTGCGCCACCTGGAATGGCATGCAACATCGGCGTTTCAACTTCCATGAAATCGTTTGTTTCCATGAAACGACGAATCGATGAAATGGCAGCCGTGCGAGCTTTGAAAGTGCGGCGTGTGTCTTCGTTGATGATCAAATCAACATAGCGCTGCCGGTATTTCAGCTCCTGGTCGGACAGACCATGGAATTTATCCGGTAACGGGCGCAATGACTTGGTAATTAACCGCAGCGCGTGTACTTTAACAGACAGCTCACCAGTTTTGGTTTTAAACAGCAGACCTTCCGCACCGAGAATGTCACCCATGTCATAGTGCTTGAATGCAGTATGGGCTTCTTCTCCGGTATTATCATTAGAGATATACAACTGGATACGGCCTGATGCATTTTTGCCAGACGCATCTTGAATTGTCGCAAAGGATGCTTTACCCATGACACGTTTTAACATCATGCGACCGGCAACAGTGACGTTGACCGGGTTCGCATCAAACGCTGCGTTGTCCAGTTCGTCATATTTTTCGTGCAAGTCAAATGCCTTGTCCTTTGGGCGGAAGTCATTCGGGAAAGCAATGCCTTGGGAGCGCAGGGCGGCCAATTTGGCACGACGCTCTGCGATGATGGCGTTTTCATCGACGGCAACAGGTGCGTTATCGTTTTGTGTGCTCATAATAATTCAATCTAATAGGTTAAATGCTGTGCGAATAGCCGGTTCAAGAACGTGTCAGACACCTTGCTTTAACGATGCGGCAATAAAGTCATCCAGTTCGCCATCCAAAACAGCTTTGGTGTTGCCTGTCTCGAAGTTGGTGCGCAAATCTTTGATACGGGATTGATCCAGTACATAAGAGCGGATCTGATGCCCCCAGCCGACATCGGTTTTCGAGTCTTCAAGCTTTTGTTGTTCACTCATACGCTTACGTAATTCCAGTTCGAACAATTTGGCTTTCAACATATCCCATGCTTCGGCTTTATTTCTGTGTTGACTGCGGTCATTCTGGCATTGCACAACAATACCTGACGGGCCATGTGTTAATCGTACCGCAGAATCGGTTTTATTAATGTGCTGACCACCTGCGCCAGAGGCGCGGTAGGTATCCAAACGCACATCAGCCGGATTGATGTCGATTTCGATCGAATCATCGACTTCAGGATAGACAAATAAACTGGAAAACGATGTGTGACGACCGTTGGCCGAGTCGAATGGGGACTTGCGCACTAACCGGTGTACACCTGTTTCGGTACGCAAGAAGCCATAAGCATATTCGCCTTCAACTTTTAACGTAGCGGTTTTAATACCGGCAACTTCACCGTCGGATTGTTCCAGAATCTCGACTTTAAATCCCTTGCGTTCACAGTAACGCAGGTATTGACGCAGCAACATGGAAGCCCAGTCCTGCGCCTCGGTACCACCAGCACCTGCCTGGATATCGATAAAGCAGTTGTTCGGATCCATGGGATTGTTGAACATACGGCGAAATTCCATACCTTCAACCAGCAAACGGGTTGCTTCTGTATCGGCTTCTATGGCAGCAACAGTGTCTTCGTCCTGTTCTGCGCGTGCCATGGAAAACAGATCCTTCGCATCGGCCAGATCAGTATCGATCTTGATCAACGTATGGACAATCTGTTCCAGCGATTTCTTTTCTTTACCCAAGTCTTGTGCCCTTTTCGGGTCATTCCAGACTTCCGGATCTTCTAATTCGCCGTTAACTTGTTCGAGTTTCTCTGACTTGACATCGAAGTCAAAGATACCTCCGAAGTTCAACTGCACGATTAGTTAAGTCGTCTAACAGTGACTGGAGGGAATTTAAGCGTTCTGCTTCCATGATAATGTGTGTTGTTACGATCAAACCGCACATTATACAAGAGCGATGCCTGTCTTGGCATTTATTGGTACGATAAGGGGGTGAATCTTAAAACGGGTATGTAACAATGAAAGCAAAAATTAGCGTATTTGTACTGGGTTTAACCCTGTCAATGATCACTTTTGCAGAAAATGCCAAATTTGGCGACGACATTGATCGGACATTGGCACATTGCCAGGATAAGGCTGTATCCACGCAAGACATGCTGGCGTGCAACAATCAGGCCATTGATGGCTGGAACAAGGCGTTAAACCGGCAATACCAACTACTCTTAAAGGGACAGCCCGAACCAGTTGCAGAACCTATCAGGCAGTCCCAGCGTGACTGGGTGCAGTACCGGGACAGTTATTTCAGTGCGATGAACGCGTTTTACCAGCAGCAGGAGGGAACCATCTGGTCCATTGTTGCCTCAGGCCGTAAATTGGATGTTATCCGCAGCAAGGCAATCGATCTGAACCAGTTGCTAACTAGTCTCAACCTTCAGTAAAGGTAGACTTTTTGTCATAAATTGGCCAAATGCCGACAAGTGACGCTTTGAATGGTAGAATCGCCCGCTTTATTACTATTTTTTTAGAGGCTTTACTCAGTGCTTTCTACCGCTAATATCACAATGCAGTTTGGTTCCAAACCACTGTTCGAGAACATTTCGGTTAAGTTCGGTGATGGTAACCGTTACGGGCTCATTGGTGCGAATGGTTGTGGTAAATCGACCTTCATGAAGATTCTGGGCGGGGACCTGGAGCCTAGTTCGGGAAACGTCATACTCGATTCTGGCGAGCGTTTGGGTAAACTACGCCAGGACCAGTTTGCATTCGAAGAGATGCGCGTTCTGGATGTTGTCATGATGGGGCATACGGAAATGTGGGCCGCCATGGCTGACCGGGATGCGATTTATGCCAATCCGGAGGCAACAGACGACGATTATATGCGTGCTGCAGACCTGGAAGCCAAATTTGCGGAATACGACGGATATACCGCCGAGGCACGTGCGGGCGAGCTGTTAATGGGTGTGGGTATTCCTGTAGACCAACATCAAGGTGTCATGAGTAGTGTGGCGCCAGGCTGGAAATTACGTGTCTTGCTCGCGCAAGCATTGTTTTCCAATCCGGATATTTTGCTGCTGGACGAGCCAACCAATAACCTCGATATCAATACCATTCGCTGGCTGGAAGATGTGTTGAACGAACGCAACTCCACCATGATCATCATTTCTCATGATCGCCATTTTTTGAACCAGGTGTGTACACACATGGCCGATATGGATTACGGGACGTTAAAAATCTATCCTGGCACATATGACGACTATATGCTGGCGTCTTCCCAGGCGCGTGCACAGCAAATGGCGGCCAACGCGAAAGCCAAAGAGCGTGTTTCCGAATTGCAGGACTTCGTTCGTCGTTTCTCCGCCAACAAGTCGAAAGCACGCCAGGCAACGTCGCGTGCCAAGCAGATCGATAAAATCAAGATCGAGGATATCAAACCATCTTCCCGGGTGAATCCGTTTATCCGCTTTGAAGGCGAGAAAAAGCTGCATCGTCTGGCTGTGGAAG
>JAATFN010000311.1 GCA_015655165.1 Betaproteobacteria bacterium
GTGGCGAGTGAAATACGTGGTATGCCGTCAGGTGTGGCACTGTTTTCCAGTGTATTGACGACACCATCCCAGCCATAACTGTCTTTTTCTGCAAAAATCTTGCCTTGTGCTGCCAGTGTGACTTGCAATGCTTTACCGGCAATATCGCCATTGCTTGTGATGGCGAGTTTATGCTGCGCACTGGTACCGGATAAATCCAGATCCAGATGTGCAAGATTCAAATACGGGCTGCGCAGGTTGTCCAGTTTGATGACAGAAGACAGTTTATTGGCAGCTGACGCCAGTCCTTTATCCAGATCGGTCTGGATATCGGTTTGGCCGGTGAGCCTGTCCAGTTCGATACTGCCGAACCGTAAGCGGTTCGCATCGTATTGCATATCGACCGTCAATGCCGAGGTCGTCCCTTTGATATTGCCGTCAAGTTTGACGACCCCGGCGATGCCATACCCTAGACGATCAAGATGGGGAGCATTGACATGCACGTTCAGATTGTCGTTTTTGCGGCCGAAGCTCCCGTCAATGGCAACATCATTACCTGCAATCGACAGCATTGCCTGACTCGGACGTAACTGGGTGCCAACAGCATGTATTTTCCCATGACCGGTTGTCGGCATGCCTGCATACATACTGTTTGGCAACATGTTGTAAGTGACTGTGATATCGTTTTCAGGGGTAGCAACACCTTGTACATCAACATCCATATTCAATGATGCAGTTGTTTTTGCATTGGCGCCATTGATCCAGAAAGCAGGATCGACATTACGCAATGTCCCCTGGAATTGATATGGCATGCTATCGGTTGTTTGCAATACGCCATGCATATCCAGTACGGCGTTTTTGGCAGATAAACGCATGGTGTCTAATTGCACTTCTTTGTCGTTTAACAGTGCATTTAACTGGATATTGAATTGTTTGTCTTTGAGCGCCAATGCAATGGTTTGTTGTGTGTCGGCAAGCGATACTGTTAACGGGCCTTTTAGTTGTGATGGTTTTAAGACATTGTGCAAAGCATGCAAGTCAAGGTTGTTGATGTCGAGTTTGAAGTCGCCATGCATTGTTTGGTTGTCGGTTGTTGCAGGATAAAACTGCCCGCTACCTGTAATGGTTGCATTGTTGACGACCTGGATATCGAGGTTGTTGATCAATTGTGATGCAGCACTTAATTGTACGTTGGCCTTGGCCGAGACGAGCGGTAACAATTGTTGGTCAAGCGAGCCTGGCATCGTGTTGGTCACAGCAATATCTCCGGCAAGACGCAGTGGCGTTGTTGCATCGGCTGTCTTGGTGTCGGGGACCAGATTGGCGTATACCGAGATATCGGCAATGGGTAAGCTCTCGCCAAAGGTATGTGGATTAATATGTTTGATATCGATTAATGCCTGTTTGAATGGCACATCGGCAAATGGTGTTGCCTGCACTGTCGCAGTACCATCCAGTTTGTCGCCGCTGGCTTGTAATTGGATTTGCAAGTCGTCAAGTGTGCCCGAGAGTTGGGTTGCAATCTGATATGCTTCAGCTTCATATTCCCCTTTTAATGTTGCTTGCCCGTCGATTGTGAACGGTTTTTTTCCATTCAGGTTTACTGTGGCCAGTAATTGGCCAAATGGCGTCTCCAGACTGTCCAGCGTCAGCGTGTGTTGCTGTTTGTCAGAGCTGCCATGCAGTGCGAGTTTGCTAAATTCTGTGACGGTATCCGCTTCTTCAAGACGCAATTTTTCCAGGGTGATATTGTTGAGTGCGAGTGACACAGGAATAGTCAGGTCATCAGGTAAGCCTGTTGATTCGGATGGTGGTGTCGGTTGTAATATGACATCGACCGTGCCCACACGCAGATAGGCTACATGCAAATAACGGTCAAACAAGCCAAGTTCCCAGTTACTGTCGATATAGTCGATATTGACATCTGTGGTGGCATCACGATAACGGATGTTGCGTAACGTGACACCTTCACTCAGGTTGCCTTTGATATAGGTGCCTTGCAAGCTGCCTTGCGACAGGTTGGTTGCAGTTTTCCAGAGTAGTGCGGTGCCGCTGTCGAAGCGAATGACATACAGGAGCAATACTGTCATCAATAAGACCAGTAAAATGAATCCGGCAACAATGCGGCGAACCAGTCCGAAGCGATTTGGTTTGCGGGAAGAAGGGGGTGGTGTTAAAGTCGAATCTGTCATACCTGAATAAAAAACGATGTCGGTAAGGATGGATGCTGGTGATGGCCGAATGACATTAGAATGCGATGCCAAGCGATATATGCGGGCGGATTGTTTTACTTTGCATGCCATATGCAAGATCAAACTGTAATATGCCTACAGGACTACGCCAGCGCGCACCAGCACCGACACCATGGTAAAACTCTCTATCTGACATACTGTTTGCAGCAGTACCTATATCATAAAAGACAGCGCTACCCCATTGTTCTGTGAACCAGTGTTGGTATTCAAGGCTGCCTATGGTCAAATACTTGGTTGGATAAACAGTACCGCCCACACGGTTACCAATGCTTTGATAGCTGTAGCCACGTACCGAATCACTACCGCCGGCACGAAACAGCAAAGAGGCGGGAACCTCTCCGGCCTGGCCTTTGGTAAACACGCCGCCAAACTCGGCTCTGGCAATAATCATGTCACGTGTGAAGAGCGGAATGTAGCGTTTGTATCGGACATAAATGCGGCTGAATGTCTGATCGGTCATGATACCTTTGAATGCAAGCCCTGCTTCTGCAGTCAATAAATGGCCACGGCGCGGAAATATCGGATTGTCGACATCGCGTCTTGCCCATTTGAAGCCTAATACCAGCGCCTGGTGTTTACCAGGCGAGGTGACTGTTTGATCCGGGAGTGTGGCACCATCATCTTGTTGTAATTCATCCCGATAGTAGGTCAGCATGTAGGACGTATCATACAGTTCACCCGAACGCGATTTCTCGAATCCGAAACGGAAGTTACGCAGGTCCACACCTTGCAGCGTAGTGCGGTCAAATGAGGTAGAGATGCTGTTGACATAGCTTTTGCTGTCTGGTGGCATGGCAAGTTCAAGTGCGCCATATTTGCGGCGTTGTTCGACTTTTGCCTGGCCGTCGAACACCCATGCACGATTAAATACATTGTAATGGGTATAGCGCGATTCGACTTGCATACCGGTGTCTGATGCATAACCTACGCCCAGACGTGTACGTTGTGTGGGGAATTCACTGACATGGACTTGTACCGGTGCATTCTCGGCATTATTCGCATTGTCATCGATGCTGACGATGACATTACTGAAATAGGCTGTGTTCTGGATTTGACGTTGTAGCGCCTGCAGACGTGGCACCGTATATGGCTCACCGACATGTAACGGGTTGACATTATGGATGATGGATGCAGGGTAACGTTTTAATCCGTTGATTTGCAAGGGGCCCAAAGTAAATAAAGGGCCGCTGTCGTATTGCGCTGTCAGGTCGGCAGTGCGGGCATCGGGATCAATCACTGCCTTTGATGCGGCGATTTTGGCTGCTGCATAACGATCTGTTTGCAGTTTCAATAGCAGTTTGTCTTTTGTACTGGCCCAGTCGGATTGCCTGAAAGGCTTGCTTTTGACCAGATCCCATTCTGATTTGATCGCCTCGATTGTCGATGGCGATTCCTGTTCAATTGCACCGGTAATGTTGATATCGACCTGATTGATGACTGTTTGCTCGCCAGTTGTGACAGATAACTTGACCGTGTCGATCAGATTGTTGCTCTCGGCTGTATCGACTGCAGTCGTCGGTGAGAAATAACCTTCTGTGGCGAGCAGATTGTTGACTTGGTCATTGACTGTTTCAATAAGAAATCGCACTTGCTCATTCGTGAGGTCCGTACGGTTCTGATAGCGGACAAGATCCAGGTAAGTGGTCAAAATACTGAGTACGCCCGATGGGGCATTGACTTCAACTTTATAGGCAGCATAAGAAGGCAAAGCGGTAAGTAATGTGAAAGCGGTAAGCGCTCGATAAATCAATTTCATTATGTGTGTAAACTAAGTCAATGGTACGGATTTACATTGAAAAATATCGATAGCATGTCAGCAGTCGAGTAGAGGTGTCTTTCGTGACAACCTCCAAATACATTAAAACAGCCTTGATCTTGCGTGAAAATATCCTGATAGTATATAAAAGAATAAAACGCCTCGTTGCGTGATTATAGGGTTATTTCTGACTTCTTTCGGTGTTCGCGTGGTGAATCTGCGTATATTTCAGTGATAGGACAGTGTAGTGATGAGTGATATGAGTACTGACGATAGCAAAATGACAATTCAGACCATTACATCGGTATATCGGTGGACGGATAATCTGTTTTCTATCAACATTACAC
>JAATFN010000025.1 GCA_015655165.1 Betaproteobacteria bacterium
AAAAACAAATTGTGTTCAAACGCACGTAACACGGAAGACATCATCGACACCAATAGATGACAACATGTGTTAACACATGTTGTCATCTATTGGTGTCGATGATGTCTTCCGTGTTACGTGCGTTTGAACACAATTTGTTTTTTAAGTAATTGTGCAATCAATACACCTGTCAGGGTGATACCACCACCGACCACATGAAACCAGTGTACCGATTCGCCTAATGTGACAACGGCAATAATGACGGTAAAAATAGGCATCAGATTCATAAACATACTGGATCTGCTGGCTCCCCAATAGGCGACACTGCGCATCCACAAAATTTGCGAACCAATGGATGCAGCAATGCCTGCGTACAAAAGCAATGGTAAATTAGCCATTGTCACGGGGGAATGCTGTCCCATGATAAAGCCTGGCAACAACATCACAACAGCCAGTATGATTTGTAGATACAACAGGTGCCATACAGGAATCGGCAATGCCCATTTACGCAGCAAGACCCCATACAAAGAATAGGACATGCTGGCCATCAACATCAGCAAGTCGCCATACGCCACACCATGCTCGAGCAAAATGCCAGGATGACCACTGCTAATTAAAATGAGAATACCGTAAAGCGACAATATGCCGCCAAACAGCATGCCAACCGTGGTTATTTCTTTCATTAATACTGCACTGAAAAGCACCGTTAACAACGGTAGGAGAGAAGCAATGACACCCATGCTTGTCGCAGTCGATGTTGCCGCTGCAAAATAGGCCAGGCTTTGATAGAGCACCATTCCCAGTAAAGCCAATACACAGACTTGTTTCCAGTAATGCAGGTATACGGCGCGCGCTTGCCAGACCGGTTTTAACAAAAACGGGCTCATCAATACGGCAGCGAGCAACCAGCGATAAAAGGAAATGGCTTCCGGTGCGATCAAGCCTGCCGATGCTTTGCTGACAACCATATTGCCTGCCCAGATCAGAATAGCCCCCAAGGGGAAAATACAATACTTCCACTGCGTCATAACTTGCTTGAATTTGGAGGATTAGAATAAGACGAATAGTATAGCCGGATCAATATACCATCGGATATGGCACTTTGCCGACAGGTATAATGATAAACAGCGTGACTGTTGACTTCTCTTCATCTATTCCTACTTTGTTGTCCGACCCACATGTCAAACTGCTTTGCTCTTCTGGATGATCACACTGCCAATACAGACCGACCTTGTTCGCGTTTGTACACCATGCTCCACAGCGTACTGCATTGTCATCATAGTGATGAACTACCCGTTGTATTGGCGCAGATGCAAGCAGCACTGCACGATGGTCTCCATGCTGTTGTCTTGTTCGACTATGAACTGGGCGCCGGCATTCACGGCATGGACACGCAAGCACAGACTTCTCCCCTTGCCGACATCTTGTTGTTCCGTGAATATGCCCACTTGACACATGAAGAAGTTTCAACATGGCTCACGTCACAACAAAACGCGGACGACCTGCCTTGCGGATTTACCCGCATCACGCCATCAGTGCAAGAAGCACAGTTTCACACGGCCATTGAAACCATTCGCGGCTACATTGCAGCAGGCGACACCTATCAGGTCAATTACACATTTCGCCTGCGCTTTGAAGCATATGGCGAATTATGTGCGTTGTATCAAGTCTTACGTGCACAACAGCCTGTCCCCTATGGGGCATGTATCCGGTTACCGGATAACCGTGCGGTACTGTCTTTGTCGCCGGAACTGTTCATCAGGCATCAGGATGGCACCTTGACTGCACGACCGATGAAAGGTACTGCACCCGCCAGTGACGACGATACAGAGAATGCAGCTGGCAGTGCCGCTTTATCCGCAGACACAAAAAACCGTGCAGAAAACCTGATGATTGTCGATTTACTACGTAACGATATCAGTCGTATCGCACAACTGGCGTCCGTCAAAGTACCTCACCTGTTTGAAGTCAACCGCTTCGGGCAAGTATTGCAAATGACGTCGACAATCAAGGCATCATTAAAAGATACTGTCGCATTACCCGACATCATTACAGCACTGTATCCCTGCGGATCCATCACCGGTGCGCCCAAACGTCGTACCATGCACATCATCAAGGAACTGGAGCCGCATTCCCGTGGCATTTACACCGGTGCCATCGGCTGGTTTGACCCACCGACAAGCACGCATCGCATTGGTAACTTCTGTTTATCGGTACCGATTCGCACCTTAGCACTCAGTGCACCTGTAAACGGTGTACGACGAGGAGAAATGGGTGTGGGTGCCGGTATTGTCTACGACAGCGTGCCTGCAGAAGAATATGCGGAATGTCTGTTAAAAGCACAATTTTTAACCAGATTACGTCCCGACTTTGCCTTGTTCGAGACCATCTATGCCACCAAAGAACAAGGTGCCCGCCACCTTGCAGATCATTTGCGCAGACTGGCAACATCTGCCGACTATTTCGGCTTCAACTGCGATCTCCCCGGCATTGCCGATACACTGGCTGCGACCTGTACTGCCTTACCGGCAGCCACACCACACCGCTTGCGCCTCACACTGACTGCCAATGGCCAATATAGCGTGCAAACCGGTGCCCTCCAGCCGTTAACCGTGCCTGTGAAAGTCTTTATCGCGGCACACCGCTTTACACCGGAAACCCTGTTCCTTCGACATAAAAGTACAGTACGCGCACACTATGACCGCGCATGGCAACAAGCCGAAGCACAAGGCGGATTCGATATGCTGTTTTTAAATACGGATGGTTATTTAACAGAAGTGGCACGTTCGAACGTGTTTGTCCGACTGGATGGGCAATGGTTGACACCACCTGTGTCGGCCGGCCTTTTGCCTGGTGTGATGCGCGGTCAATTACTGAAG
>JAATFN010000286.1 GCA_015655165.1 Betaproteobacteria bacterium
AGGAATTACAAGCCAAACAATGCACCTTCCGGCTCAACAGGGATATCCGTTTCAGCGAAAATAAAGCTCCTATGGTGACCCTCATAAAGGTTTAAACGCAATGTTTGTCTTTATGAATGCAGCACGTTTAGGTGTCGGCATGCAGGGTTTGGGGCTGACAGAAGTTGCCTATCAAAATGCATTGGTCTATGCAAAAGACCGCTTGCAAATGCGTAGTTTGACTGGCGTAAAAGCCAAGGACAAACCAGCAGACCCGATCATTGTGCATCCAGATGTACGCCGCATGTTATTAACAGCAAAAGCTTATGCCGAAGGTGGTCGTGCACTGTGCTCTTATGTGGCATTGCAACTCGACACCGAATTAACACACCCGGATGCTGCTGTACGTAAAGCTGCTGGCGACCAGGTGGCATTGTTAACGCCGATCGTCAAGGCATTCATAACAGATAATGCATGGACAGCTACATCGGAATGTCTGCAAGTATATGGTGGTCATGGTTATATTGCCGAATGGGGCATGGAACAATACGTGCGCGATGCGCGTATCAATATGATTTACGAAGGGACAAATACCGTTCAGTCGCTTGATTTGCTGGGCCGTAAAATTCTTGGGGACAATGGTGCGAAATTGAAAGCATTCGGTGCGCAGGTACAGGCCTTCGTCGAACAAAATGGTACAGACGAGGCGATAGCCGAATTCATTGGCCCGTTGGCAGATCTGGGCGAGAAGGTAACAAAGCTGACCATGGAAATCGGCATGAAAGCATTCCAGAATCAGGATGAGGCTGGCGCTGCAGCAGTGCCCTACTTGCGTGTTGTCGGTCACCTGACCTATGCCTATTTGTTTGCATGCATGGCAAAAATTGCATTGGCCAAACAGGATTCCGGGGATAAATTCTATAAAGCAAAACTGGCAACAGCCCGTTTCTATTTTGCGAAGCTGTTGCCGGAAACTGCCATGTTGATTCGTCAGGCACGCGCAGGAAGTGCGACGTTGATGAATGTGGATGAAGATTTATTTTGATCCAGCTGTTTTGGTGACAACCCAAAACGCGAAGTGCGTAGCATGCAGTGTATAAAACAATCCAAATTGTTGACACTGACCGATTTGCATTAGTCTGATAAGGAGACACACGTGTCGAATTTTGTCGTGAAAAAAGTTGCCGTACTGGGTGCCGGTGTCATGGGTGCACAGATCGCAGCACATTGTATCAATGCAAAAGTGCCTGTTGTGTTATTTGATTTGCCGGCAAAAGATGGCCCTAAAAACGGCATTGTGTTACGTGCAATCGATAACTTAAGAAAATTGAGTCCGGCCCCTTTGGGGAATCTGGATGATGCTGCATTGATTGAAGTAGCCAATTATGAAGATGACATCGAACGCTTGAAAGAATGTGATCTGATTGTCGAGGCGATTGCAGAACGTATGGACTGGAAACATGATCTATACAAGAAGGTATCCGCCCATATTGCACCACATGCCATCTTCGCATCGAATACCTCAGGTTTATCCATTACAGAATTATCTGACGGATTTAGCGCCGAGCTTAAAAAACGTTTCTGTGGTGTGCATTTCTTCAATCCGCCACGCTACATGCATTTGGTCGAGCTGATTGCGACTACAAAAACAAATCCGGACATCCTCGATAAACTGGAAACATTTTTAACAACAACATTGGGAAAAGGTGTTGTGCGGGCGAATGATACACCGAACTTTGTTGCGAACCGTGTTGGTGTGTTCGGTATTTTAGCTACCGTGATTGAAGCCGAAAAATATGGTTTGTCTGTGGATATTGTTGATGACCTGACCGGCGCGAAACTGGGACGTGCCAAATCGGGTACGTTCAGAACTGCCGACGTGGTTGGATTGGATACAATGGGGCATGTGATCAAAACCATGCAAGACCATCTTAAAAAAGATCCGTTTGCATCCAGTTATGCCACACCACCTTTATTGGAAGCACTTGTCAAGAATGGTGCATTGGGTCAGAAGTCCGGTGCAGGGTTTTATAAAAAGGTCGGCAAGGATATTTTACGTATCGATCCGGCAAAAGCCGACTATGTGCCATCCGATTCAAAAGCTGATGACGCTGTTGCACGTATTCTGAAAGAAAAAGATCCGGCCAAACGGATGAAGGCATTGCATGATTCGACACACCCGCAAGGCCAGTTCCTGTGGGCGATTTTTAGAGATATTTTCCATTATATTGCTGTACATCTGGATACGGTTGCAGATAATGCGCGTGACCTTGATTTTGCGATGCGTTGGGGATTTGGCTGGAAGAACGGGCCGTTTGAGACTTGGCAGGAAGCCGGTTGGAAACAAGTTGCTACCTGGGTTAAAGAAGACATTGATGCGGGTAAGGCTTTGTCGAAGGAAGCGTTACCGAAATGGGTCTTTGACGGACGTGACGGTGTGCATTTCAAAGAGGGTTCGTATTCACCATCAAAGAAAAAGAATGTGGCACGTTCTACATTGCCAGTGTACGAACGTCAGGCTTTCAGAGCGCCATTGGTCGGAGAAGGTGTTGCCGATGGCAAGACGTCAGGCACAACGTTTTTTGAAGATGATTTTGTGCGGATATGGCATCAGAACGACGATGTACTAATCATTTCCTTTAAGACTAAAATGCATGTCATGGGTCGTGAAGTCATTGATGGATTGGCAAAAGCAGTGGCAGAGGCCGAGAAAAACTACAAGGGGTTGGTGATTTGGCAAACCGATGCGGCAGAGGGCGGCGTATTTTCTGCAGGTGCCGACTTGCAATCCGCATTGCCGCTCTTTATGTCGGGTGGTGCCAAAGCGATTGAGCCGGTTGTCAATGATCTGCAACAGGCATTCATGGGTGTCAAATATGCCAATGTCCCGGTAGTTGTCGCGATCGCAGGAATGGCACTGGGTGGTGGATGCGAATTGTCGTTGCATGCTGCCAAGCGTGTGGCAAGTATCGAAACCTATATTGGCTTGGTGGAGGTCGGTGTGGGTCTGGTGCCGGCTGGCGGTGGTCTGAAAGAAGCGGCAATACGTGCATCTAGAGACGCCAAAGGCAACGATATATTGCAGTTTTTGAAAGAGTATATGCTCAGTGCTGCGACAGCACGGGTATCACGTTCTGCCATTGAGG
>JAATFN010000354.1 GCA_015655165.1 Betaproteobacteria bacterium
AGGTCGCTTTGATAGCGGCCTTTTTTGTTGTCTGTGATCTGCAAATTTTACTTCCATCGATAAAAAGAAAAACCGCCATCTATCCTTGACTGGTTGTCATGCAATGGCAACGCTGTTTTTAAATGTCTATATCCATTATAGTCGAGCTGCAATGTGATCCAGGTCCCCAGAAAATAGAGTAGAGTCGGGATGAATGGTGCAATATATAGTGCTATCGATCACTATATATGATGGATGACGGTTTAGTGTGCCGAGTGTGTGTTGACATGGTTTTTGGGGAACGCGATTAGCTACGATATGACCGAACAACAGGATGAACCGTTAGTGCAGTTTGATGCTGCGCTGGCAGTGTTGTTTGATACGCTAGATGAACAAGGGTGGGCAGTGTCAGATATGCTTTTCCCTTCTGATTTGGCGCTTGCTTTGCAAGCAGAAGCACAGCAGCGCTGGTCGGACGGCCAGTTTCATGCCGCCGGTGTGGGACGCGCGAATACGCATATATTGCAATCCGATATACGGGGTGACAGTGTGTTATGGTTGGATGACCAAGATGCTACACCTGTGATAACCAGATTCAATGTGTGGGCCGATGCATTGCAATCGGCCCTCAATCGTCATTTTTTTCTCGGCCTTAAACAGCGGGAAATGCATTTTGCACGGTACGAGCCCGGCTCATACTATGTGCGCCATATTGATCAACATCGTCATACCTCTCATCGTAAAATCTCGCTCGTCCTTTATTTGAATCCGGTATGGAATGATGATGATGGCGGAGAGTTGTGTATCTATGACCCCGAGCATCCCGACACTGAAATAATGCGGGTGTTACCCTTGCTTGGACGTGTTGTGGTATTTCGTAGTGATACAATTTCCCATGAAGTGTTGATGGGGCAACAACTACGCTGGAGTTTAACTGGCTGGTTTCGCACAGATGACACTGTTATCTAACGTACCGGATTATCCGTGCATCACGGTGGTTGTGCCGGGACGTTGTACAATGAACCGGTTATATGTATCGGTTTTGAAAGGTAGATCATGAGTATTCCTGTATTTGGTGTCGGTACGTTTCGGTTGCAAGGGCAGGTTGTCGAGGATTCTGTACGTAATGCATTAGAAGTCGGCTATCGTGCGATCGATACCGCGCAGATTTATGGCAATGAAGCGCAAATCGGTCATGTTCTGGCGCAAAGCAATATCGATCGTCGCGACCTGTTTATTACAACCAAGATCTGGACGACGAATTTTTCTAAAGATAAATTAATTCCTAGTTTGAAAGAAAGCCTGCTCAAACTTAAAACAGACTATGTCGATCTGACATTGATTCACTGGCCGTCACCGAATAACGCCGTACCGGTTGCCGAATTTATGACAGAGCTGGTTAAAGCGAAAGAATTGGGGTTAACACGCCAGATTGGTGTGTCCAACTTTACGATTGATCTGATGCAGCAAGCGATCGATGTTGTCGGTGAAGGTGTCATTGCCACCAACCAGATCGAGTTATCCCCTTATTTGCAAAACCGCAAGGTCGTGGATTTTGCCAAAAAGCACAACATCACGATCACGTCCTACATGACACTGGCCTATGGCAAGGCATTGAAAGATGCCGTCATTCAGACAATCGCACAACGTCACAATGCGACTGCTGCACAAGTAATTCTGGCATGGGCATTGAAACTGGGTTATGTCGTGATTCCATCGTCGACCAAGCGCGAGAATCTGGCCAGTAATCTGTTGGCGCAGAAATTGCAATTAACTGATACGGATATGGCAGAGATCAACGCACTCGAATCCAATGGCCGTTTAGTTGATCCTCAATCCCTGGCACCTGTTTGGGATAAGTAATAATGCCGTCGGATTAAGCACGTGTTACTACCTTGGTCGCAAACTGTTTTGCGTCCAAGGGCGGGTATACAACAAGATGTTCCGTTAAAAAATCGATCAGGCTACGAAGACGGTTACTGACGACACGATCACTGTAATAGACAGCGTGAATGGGCTGCGCAATACGTAATGTTTCTTGCACGAGAATTGGTACCAGATTACCTTTTTCCACATCAGCGTACGATACAAAATCGGATATGCAGGCAATGCCGCTGCCATGCAAACATAAATGACGCTGGGTTTCTCCATTGTTTGAGATTAATGCTGGTGTGACGTGTAGTTGTTGTCCGTCACTGCACAATAGTGGCCAGCGATTCAAATGCTGCAGATCACTAAAGCCAATACATGTATGGTTACGTAGTTCCTCGACAGTGCGAGGTGTTCCATGCTGTTCTAAATATGTTGGTGATGCAAACACATAGCGGTAGCTATCGATTAACTTGCGTGCTTTTAATGTAGAGTCGGTCAATTCACCAAAGCGAATCGCAATATCGACTTTTCTGGCGATCAAATCAATAAAGTTTTCTGACGAGGCAAGTGACAACGCCATTTCCGGGTAACGCTCGCGAAATGCAGGAATCAATGGTGTTATCAGATGCAACATGACTGGTGTGGAGGCATCGACCATTAATAAACCACGCGGTTGCTGACGCGTTTCTTGTAGTGCGTTTTCGGCGGCCGCCATATCTCCCAATATTTTTTGTACCTGACGAAAGTAGTTTTCTCCTTCTTGAGTCAGGCTAATTTGGCGCGTTGTCCTGTTTAATAGCGTAACACCAAGCTTTTGTTCCAGTTTTTTGACAGTCCGGCTAACAGCAGAGTTCGCCTGATTCAATTGCGCTGCGGCACGACTAAAGCTACCGCTTTCAACAACAGCGACAAAGGTAATCAGTTCTTCCGAATTCACTTTCATTATTGCTCCTGATGCAAATAACAATTCTGATTATAAGTCTTTTTGTTATCAATTGTGCGCTTGATAATGACTGCTGTTTTCTTGAGAGAAAGTCAAAGGATAATCATGCCACTTGCATTACTCGCACTCACGATGAGTGCTTTCGCTATTGGGACCACCGAGTTTGTGGTTGTCGGATTGATTCCGACGGTTGCTGAACAGTTACATGTCTCGATTCCATCTGCCGGGTTATTAGTGACGGTCTACGCCTTGGGTGTAGCTATCGGCGCTCCAGTGTTAACTGCATTGACTGCACGTATACCGCGCAAAACCTTGCTGGTTGGTTTAATGGTGATGTTCACACTAGGTAATGTGCTAGCTTGGCAGGCACCAGGTTATACAACGTTAATGGCTGCACGGCTCTTTACGGGATTAGCACATGGTGTCTTTTTTTCAATTGGCTCAACGATAGCAACGGGTGTCGTTCCCAAAGAGAAGGCAGCATCGGCAATTGCAATGATGTTTGGTGGTTTAACTGTGGCATTGGTTACAGGTGTGCCATTGGGCACATTTATCGGGCAGCATTTTGGGTGGAGAGGGACATTCCTGGCCGTGTCCTTAATTGGTGTTATCGCTGTGATCGCTACTATGGTACTTGTGCCATCGACGATTAAAAACGCGCCGAATGCGACTGTACGTGAGCAATTACAGGTACTGATACATCCTCGGTTACTGTTGATTTATATAATGACAGCACTGAGTTATGGTGGTTTATTCACGACCTTTACCTATATGGTACCGATGTTACAAGAACTCTCTGGTTTTACACCCTCTGCGACAAACTGGATTTTGCTGGCATATGGTGTTGCTGTCGCAATCGGCAACCTGTGGGGCGGAAAAATGGCCGATCGCTTTGGTCCTGTACGAACACTTTATGGCATGTTTATCGGACTCGCACTTATCTTGTTGACGTTCCAGTTCACGGCCGGCCATAGTACAACAGCGCTGATGACTGTCATGATTATGGGAGTATTTGCTTTTGGTAATGTCCCAGGCCTGCAGGTATATGTCGTTAAGAAAGCAAAAATCTACACCCCCAATGCTGTTGATGTCGCTTCTGGTTTAAATATTGCAGCGTTTAATGTTGGTGCTGCATTGGGTTCTGTGACCGGTGGACAGATTGTGGCGCAGCACGGACTGGCCAATACACCATGGGTAGGTGCTGTCATCGTCGTTATCGCCTTGCTGTTGATGCTGTTAAGTGGTGCGTTAGATCGCCGTAGCACACACTTTGAAACTGCCTTAGATGTTGTATTGATTCCCTGTAGGAAAAATGGTGGGAATCAATATAGATATGGCCAATAATTGATGTCTGGATCATCAGGTTCGGATGTAACGGCTGCTGTAGGCGACGATGAGTAGCAGTACAACAATACCCGAAAACGCAATAGCAAGATTTGTCGCATGTGCGACAAATCCAATGCATGCCGGACCAACCAGAATGCCCGCGTAACCCATGGTAGTAATCGCGGGAATTGCGATACGTTCGGGCATTGTTTGTTGGCGTCCGGCAGCGGTATACATGACCGGGACAATATTGGCGCAGCCTGCGCCAATTAGCGCATAACCGATCAGTGCGATTTCCCAAGATGACGTCGCAATGGTCAGCAGCAAGCCACTTGCGGCAAGTAAGCCTCCAGCGAGTACGATTTTTTGAACACTGAATCGGTTGACGATCATGTCTCCTGTCAAACGTCCAATGGTCATTGTTATTGCGAATGCTGTAAAACCAAGTCCGGCATAAGCGGGGGAGATATTACGCTCTGAAATCAGAAATAGGGCACTCCAGTCGAGCATGGCGCCTTCTGTCAAGAAGACAATAAAGCAGAGTGTACCGATCAATAAAACGATACCGTGCGGAAGCATGAACAGTTTATTGTTTGTTTTACT
>JAATFN010000080.1 GCA_015655165.1 Betaproteobacteria bacterium
ATAGGTACAATCCATCGCACTATAACAATACCTTATCCTGTTACCTATGAACCATTCGGAAACCGCACATGGCATTAGCATGTCGGTAGTAGCGTCTGCACTTTTCGCACTACTCACTGGGTACGTCGTTTTATTAAAACCATTGGATGGACTGGATATTTTTGCGTGGCGTATTTTTTGGACAATTCCTGCAGCGTTTGTCTTGCTGTTGTATTTCAAACGCTTGCCACAATTTTTTAATGCACTGTACTCGCTTGTAAAACAACCCGTCAACGCCCTACTCTTTTTATCGACAACATCCATGCTGGGCCTGCAGATGTGGGTATTTTTATGGGCGCCGATTAACGGCTATACACTGGATATGTCGCTCGGTTATTTCCTGCTGCCAGTCATGCTTGTCATCGTTGGCCGGTACTATTACAAAGAACACCTGGATGTATTCCAGAAGATTGCTGTAGTCTGCGCGATCACCGGTATTATCCACGAGCTGTGGATGACACATGCCTTCTCTTGGGTTACCTTATTAATTGCTTTGGGTTATCCACCTTACTTCATATTACGACGGCGGATCAAACACGAGCAGTTGATCATTTTTACGATGGAAATTCTATTGCTGCTGCCTGCTGCCCTCATGCTGTTAGTGACACGTAATGCGTTTGGCACGATTGCCGAGCGTCCCGACATGTATTTGATGCTGTTACCTGGCATGGGAATATTAAGTACCTTTGCCTTCTTTTGTTTTTTAAAAGCAAGCTACACATTGCCGATGAGTTTGTTTGGCATCTTAAGTTATTTTGAACCGATTTTTATTGTATTGATCGCCATAACTTTACTCGGTGAAACCCTGGCAACACAACAGTTGGGAACATATATTCCAATCTGGTTGTCAGTCGGATTCACGATGTTGCACAGTATCAAACGCATCAAAAAAACGACTTAAGCTCTATCGTCTGACGATAGTCGTAACACAAACGCATATGTTCCCCAATAGTTGATGGCAAACTTTAATACTGTCTTTGACGCATCAATTCGATATACCGTTTTGCACCTCTGCCTAACGGTTTGTCTTTTAACCAGACCACATCGACCCAGAGTTTTTGTTCGTTACTGAAGTGTTCGAATTCAATGGCAGCTAGTGTCCCGGAAGCAATTAAAGGCGCCACTAAGGTCTTGGGTAAATGTGCCCAACCCAAACCGGCCTGCACCATATTCAAGGCGGCCAAATGACTATCCGTATGCCATAGTTGGCGAGACAAGACAAACCGGAGATCACCCTCCCCGACGTTGCGACTGGCAACGAGAATCTGTCTGACATCCATCAAGTCATCCTGTTTAAAGCACTGTTGCTTTGCCTGATAGATGGGGTGATCGGGCGAAATAACCGCAACCAACACCTCACTACCGAACTCCTGAAACGCCTCGCGCTCATCCATGATGGCGCGCTCAAATACAAGTGCCAACTGCACTTGGCCTTCCCGCAATAAATGCATGGCCTCTGTTTGTGGTGCAAACAATATTTCGACTTCCATTGACGAAAACTCGTTTGCCAGTGTCTTTAATGGCTCGCTCCACGGTGTTGTCAGTAACTCAGGCGCAATCACAATCGACAGTCGCCGTTCGACACCTTGATGCAACTCCAGCGCATGTACCTTTAACTGTGTCAGGTGCCGTGCTACTAATCTGGCTCTTGGCTCCAAGGCACGCGCCATGGGAGTTGCCACCGGCTCACGGCCAACCCGATCAAACAACTTCAGATCAAGCTCGGCTTCCAGTTGCCCAATCGTCATGCTAATTGCTGACGGCACACGCTTTAATACCCTGGCAGCCGCAGAGAAAGAACCGTGGTCCAATACCGCCAGAAACACTTTCACATTTTCACTCGTAAATGCCATCGTCAATCTTTCAAAAAAACTGATATCACATAACTTTTTATATCATAAATAATAACATACACTTATCAACATCATAAACAGCAAGGATGGAAGTCATGCAAGGTATCAAACGAAAACTGGTCTATGTATGCCTCTTCGAGCTGATTGCCATTGCGATTACCACAGGTGGATTAATACTATTATCTGGCCAATCACTGAGTCACACCAGCGTAGCTGCAGTTGCTTCATCCGCAATTGCCTTGGTCTGGAATCTGATCTATAACAGCTTATTTGAAGCATGGGAGTCCCGTCAGGTCGTACGGGGACGTAACATCTGGCGTCGGATTGCCCATGCGGTCGGGTTCGAGCTAGGACTAGTCATTACCTTAGTTCCCTTTTTTGCCTGGTGGCTCAATATTACTATGTGGCATGCCTTAGTCGTGGATATTGGTCTGATCATTTTTTTCCTGATCTATACTTTTATATTTAACTTGATATTCGATCATGTATTCGGTTTACCAGCTTCGGCATTACCGGTAAACACAACTTCAACAGTAAACGCATATCGGAATGCTGATTGACGCTAGTCAATTATTGTTTCCAGACGGCTTGCCTTGTTGCAAGCCGTTTTTGTATTCGCCACAGTTCGTCAACTTTCGGGACATTCTTGTTTGGCTGGCATTGACGTAGCATCTAGCTTCAGCGAAGGTAAGTAATCGCATCACAAGTCTGACAGCTATCTCGACAAACACAGTCTTGCCTGACGGTATCAATGACTTTCTGTGGAGTGTTACTTATGAACATGCTACGCAAGACATTAACATGCTGGCTATTAC
>JAATFN010000229.1 GCA_015655165.1 Betaproteobacteria bacterium
CGGTGGTTGTGAATATGTCGATATTGCCGAGCAATTGGCAATTGATCGTGTCAAGCAGCTGTTTGGTGCAGAAGCTGCCAACGTGCAACCGAATTCCGGTTCACAGGCTAACCAGGGTGTGTTTTTGGCCGTGTTGCAACCTGGCGACACGATCATGGGGATGTCGCTCGCCGAAGGTGGTCACCTGACACATGGTATGGCGCTCAATATGTCCGGCAAATGGTTCAATGTGGTTTCTTATGGTCTGAACGACAAGGAAGAAATTGACTATGATGCGATGGAAAAGCTCGCGCGCGAGAAAAAGCCCAAGCTCATTATTGCCGGTGCATCTGCGTATGCCTTGCGTATCGATTTTGAACGTTTTGCGAAGATTGCCAAAGAAATCGGTGCTTATTTCATGGTCGACATGGCGCATTATGCCGGTTTGATCGCTGCAGGTGAGTATCCCAACCCTGTGCCGTTCGCCGACTTTGTCACAACGACGACTCACAAATCTCTGCGTGGGCCACGTGGTGGCGTTATCCTGTGTAAAGAAGAACATGCCAAGGCAATCAACTCGGCGATTTTCCCGGGGCTGCAAGGTGGACCTTTGATGCATGTCATCGCCGGTAAAGCGGTGGCGTTCAAGGAGGCATTGTCTCCTGAATTCAAGCTATACCAGCAACAAGTCGTGAAAAATGCGGACGCACTGGCAAAAACGCTGATCGAACGTGGTTTACGCATTGTTTCAAGCCGTACAGAGTCCCACGTGATGCTGGTTGATTTGCGTGCCAAGAAAATCACAGGTAAAGAAGCCGAAGCGATTTTGGGTGCCGCACACATTACCTGTAACAAGAACGCGATCCCTAACGATCCCGAGAAACCATTTGTGACGTCCGGCATCCGTTTGGGCAGTCCTGCCATGACAACACGTGGTTTTAAAGTAGAAGAAGCTGTTAAAGTAGGGCATTTGATTGCCGATGTGCTGGATAATCCGCACGATACAGCAACGATAGATCGCGTGAAAGCGGAAGTGAAGAAACTAACCGACGCATTCCCTGTCTACGAGGCATAAGCATCACAAGATGTTTGCTGGATAAGGTCACTATTTCGGCTGGAATAGTGGCCTTCATTGTAAAAATACGTTGTAATGTGCAGTCTGACCGACCTTCTTTCTGGGTGATGCTATGAAATGTCCGTTCTGCAAGCATGATGATACGCCGGTTTTAGATACACGCATTTCGGAAGAGGGCGATGCCATTCGCCGCCGCCGCCGTTGCGCTAACTGCGACAAACGCTTTACAACTTACGAACGTATCGAGCTGGCGATGCCTGTGATTGTCAAGAAAAATGGCAGCCGCACCGAGTTCGATGTCAATAAGCTGCGTGCAAGCCTGGGTTTGGCATTGCGTAAACGCCCAGTGTCTGCACAAGGTGTTGATACGGCAATACAGAGTATCCGCGAGAAGTTACTTGCCAGTGGTGTGCGGGAAATTGGATCAGGTCAGATTGGCGAACTGGTCATGCGTGAGCTGAAAAAACTCGATAAAATCGCTTATATCCGTTTTGCATCTGTTTATAAGAGCTTTGAAGATGTGGCGGAGTTCCAGGATGCCATTGAAGAATTCGATCCCGACAATAAAATACCGCACGAGAGAGCAGAGTAAGGTTTTCTGGCATTATGGGACTGCTACTCAAAAAAACGGCTGCACAATGCAGCCGTTTTCTATCTATATAAGGCCCCGCCTGTGCCGCTACGCCGGCATCCCGAACCTTACGGTCCAAGGCGGCTGCAGTTAGTTCAATTTCGGGTTCGTCGGACTAGCGACGATCACGCCCACTAAACAAATTTCCACAGCCTATGCTCATAATATGGTTCAAGGAATATATGGCAAACGCGAACACGGCAGGAAAATTAAGTTTACTCTAATTTGATCGGCTAACGCGAAAAAATTGGCATGAAATAGATAATTTCAATCAGGATTTTGTCGCGATGGCATCATTTGCTCGTATTGCGGCACCGGGTGTCTTAAAAGAGATTTTCTTGTGGAGTTAATGCATCATCAAGCACGAGATCCATGGCTGCCAATGTGTCGCGCAAGTCGGCAATCGTCATACCTGCAAATGGACCTTCAGGTTGCTTTGTTGAAAGTAGGTCGGCGGCAATACCGAGTGCTGCGATAACCGCAATACGATCCGTGCCCTTGATTTTACCGGCATCGCGTATGACAGACATTTTTTCGTCCAGGTAGGACACAGCTTGTTGCAGTGTCGCCTCTTCGCCTTCACGGCATGCAAGCGTATAGGGTTGCCCCAGGATGGATGTCTGGATCTGCTTCATACGGCTTCCTCTTCAGTCACGATGCCGTCAGTGGCGATCTCGGGGAATTTTTGTAACAAGGAACTGACACGATCGGCTGCTGTGTCGATTTTACCGTTTAACCTGGCGTTGGCTTCAGTCAGTGCGGCAATTTGCAGACGAAAGTCGGCATTCTCCTGACGCAGTGCCTGTGTCAAGGCGGCTAAGCGGGAGATTTTTTCGGAAAGAAGATGGAATTCAGAAATCATGGTGTCCAAATGGCATCGCAAAATATGCCGATATTATAGCGTGTGTCGTTAAAAGCAGGTGAGTCAGTATTGATACCAGCTGTTTCAAGGGATATTGCAAGTATGTCAATCATTCGGGTGTACTGTACGTCAAGGCCATGAATCACCTCTTTGCAAAGAAAGGATCTTCAATGGTCAGAGTGGTACACGAGCAATATCATAGGCTAAAAAAGCCAGAATAAGCCACATGTCAAGAATAATTGGTCGTGCAAAGAGTGTGCTTTTACTGTTGCGGCTGTGATAGCCGATTGTTGTTGCACAACATATTGGATGCAGAAATTTTATGCAG
>JAATFN010000138.1 GCA_015655165.1 Betaproteobacteria bacterium
CATTGCGATTGTGTCGCTGTTTGAGACATCTCCGGTCTATTTGCTGTCAGTCATGATGCTGGTATGGATTGCCGACATTGGTGCGTACTTTGCAGGCAAGGGGTTCGGACGTCATAAACTGGCACCGACGATTTCTCCAGGCAAATCCTGGGAAGGGGCAATCGGTGGCTGGTTGGCTGTCATCGTTTTTGCAGCAGTTGCTGTCATGGTTGCCGACTTTGGCGAAACATTTCCGATCAAACTATACTTGAAACTTGGACCACTCGGTTTTGTGGCGGTGGTGACATTATTGGTGATGGCCAGTGTGGTTGGTGACTTGTTCGAGTCACAACTAAAACGTCGTGCTGGCGTTAAAGACAGCAGTGGTTTGTTACCTGGGCATGGTGGCGTATTGGATCGCATTGATGCATTGATCCCAGTCTTGCCCCTGGCTGCCTTGATCGATCTTTGGTTATAAAACTATGAAACAATCTGTTTCCATTCTGGGTGCTACCGGTTCTATTGGCGTATCCACACTGGATGTTATCGCACGTCATCCCGAGCGCTACACTGTATACGCGTTAACGGCATATTCAAAAATGGCAGATCTGGCCGAACAGTGCGCACAATTTAATCCGCAAGTCGCTGTGGCTGGTACGGCTGAATCAGCCCACGTTCTTGAAAAACTCCTGCGTGCCAAAGGTCTTCATACAACGGTTACTTATGGTGAGGAGGCGTTGTGTGCAGTGGCATCCGACGACGCCTGCGATATTGTGATGGCGGCAATAGTGGGGGCGGCCGGTTTGTCTTCAACACTGGCTGCAGCACGTGCCGGCAAGAAACTCCTGTTGGCCAATAAAGAAGCACTGGTGATGGCCGGCCAGCTTCTGATGGATGCCGTAAAAGAAAACCAGGCGACTTTGTTGCCGATTGATAGCGAGCACAATGCGATTTTCCAGTGCTTGCAAAGAGACTATCACCGTTCATTGCCCGAGCATGGTGTGGCAAAGATTCTGTTAACCGCTTCTGGCGGCCCGTTTTTAAAGCGTGCTGTTGATACCTTGTCGTCTGTAACACCCGAAGAAGCGGTCGCTCATCCAAAGTGGGTGATGGGGCGCAAGATTTCTGTCGACTCGGCGACCATGATGAATAAAGGGCTGGAAGTCATTGAAGCACACTGGCTTTTTGGTGCACCAGCAGACAAAATCGATGTGGTGATTCACCCGCAAAGTGTGATTCATTCGATGGTGTCCTACCTTGATGGTTCGGTATTGGCACAGTTGGGCAACCCCGATATGCGTACACCTATTGCGCATGCACTGGCGTATCCTGAGCGTATTGATTCGGGTGTGGCGCAACTCGATTTGGCGAAAATTGGACGCCTGGAGTTTGAAAAGCCGGATTTCACACAGTTCCCGTGTTTAAAACTTGCCTATGATGCATTAGGGGCAGGGGGCAGTGCTGCGGCAACCTTGAACGCGGCAAATGAAGTTGCTGTCGATGCTTTTTTGAATATGAAACTGGGATTTCGGAAGATTGACCAGTTAATCGCACGCGTGTTGGATAAGGTACCCAATCAGTCGGTGCAGGACATCGCGTCTTTGCTGGAGCAAGATCAGCTTGCCAGAAAGACCGCACAGGCTTATCTTACATTATGACTCTACTCCATACGTTGTTGGCTTTTTTTGTTGCACTAGGTACACTTGTTGTTGTTCACGAGCTTGGCCACTATAGTGTGGCCCGGTTGTGCGGTGTGAAAGTATTACGTTTTTCTGTTGGTATGGGGCGCGTCATCTATTCGCGTCGCATCGGACGTGACCAGACCGAATGGGCGCTGTCCATTTTGCCTTTGGGCGGTTACGTTAAAATGCTTGATGCGCGTGACCAGAGTCTGGCCGGGGTGTCGCCTGAAGACTTGAAACGGGAGTTTACCCGTCAGTCTGTCTGGCGTCGTATCGCGATTGTTGCCGCTGGTCCGTTAGCCAATTTCTTGTTGGCCATTGTGGTGTTTGCCGGTTTATATATGTACGGGATGCCTGAACCTGTGCCCAAATTGCGCGAACCGGTCGTCCAGTCAGTAGCTTACCAGATAGGCATACGTGGTGGCGAAACCATTACAGCCGTCGGCGGTGTGCATGTGCGTAGCTGGTCCGATGTACGTTGGCAGTTATTGCAATTGGCGCTCGAGAAAAAAGATGCTGCGATAGAATGGGTCAAGCCCGACAATCATGTACCAGGTGGTTTAGTGAGCCAGACACATGTCTTGCCATTAGATTCTGTGTCTAGCGAAGATATCGAAGGTGATTTTTTAGGGGTGCTGGGTCTGTCGTTGGCGCGCCCTCCGGCAGTGTTGGGGAAAGTTCTTGCAGGTCCTGCGGCGGATGCAGGACTTCAGACCGGAGATCGTATCCTGACGATTGACGGTGTTGCTGTCAATGACGGTCTGGCATTTGTCGAAACAGTACGCGCATCGCCTAATCGTGCATTACATTTGACAGGTCTACGTGCACAGCAGCCATTTGAGGCAACTGTCACGCCCGAGGCATTTAATGAAGGCGAGCAAGTCTTGGGGCGCGTGCGTGTCGAAGTGCCTCTGGCGCCAGAAATGAGTACGGTCTCGGAATCTTTTTCCGGTGCAATTGTAAGAGGGGCCCAAAGAACCTGGAATACGAGTATATTGACGTTCAAGATGATTGGCCGCATGGTGGTGGGGCAAGTATCATTAAAGAATATTACCGGGCCGATTACGATTGCAGATTATGCTGGCCAGACAGCGCGTATTGGACTAGTCAGTTATTTAAGTTTCATTGCTTTTATTAGTATTAGTCTTGGTGTAATGAATCTGCTGCCGATTCCGGTTTTAGATGGCGGTCATTTGCTGTATTATTTGGTGGAAATTGTGACGGGAAAACCCGTTTCAGAGCGTTTTGGGGAAATTGCCCAACGTGCTGGTTTGGCGATTTTACTGGTATTGATGCTTGTTGCCGCATTTAACGACATCGTGCGTTTGATACTTTAATTTGTTGGTGCTTGCATAATGGGCAGAAAACGACTGTGTTTGTCCGGTATGCAGGTGTTGATTTTTATGTGTTCGATTTTACTGTGGTGCGGTCTGGCAAGAACATTGCTGGTCTGCGATAACTAATGAAATTATATTCTGAGCATTTTTCTGTCAAGATTTCTCCTCGTCGTTTAATCGTAGCAGCAGTTCTCTCATTATGTTCGGGTCAGTTAATGGCAGCCGAACCGTTTGTGATTACCGATATTCGTGTTGAAGGTATCCAGCGTACAGAAGCTGGCACCGTATTTAGCTATTTGCCAGTACGTGTGGGAGATACATTCGATGATGCAAAAGGAACTGCATCGATTAAAGCATTGTATGACACAGGCTTTTTTAAAGACGTTCGTATCGAAAAGCAAGGTAATGTGCTGGTTGTGCAAATCGAAGAGCGTCCCGCGATTGCCAGCGTCGACTTTTTGGGTGTGAAAGAATTCAATAAAGATCAACTGACAAAAGCACTGAAAGATATCGGTATTGCAGAATCACGCATTTTTGACCGTTCGCAAGTAGCACGTGCCGAACAGGAATTGAAACGCCAGTATTTGTCGCGTGGTCTGTATGGTGCGAAAGTCACGACAACAATTACCCCGCAAGAGCGTAACCGTGTTGCTGTGTCGTTTTCGGTTGATGAAGGTGAGGTATCCCGCATCAAGGAAATTACGATTGTCGGTAACAAGGCGTTTTCTGACAAGGATTTGCGTGAACAGATCAAGCTCAGTACCTCTGGCTGGTTTACCTGGTATACCAAGTCAGATCAGTATTCCAAGCAGAAATTAGCAGGCGACATCGAATCATTGCGTTCGTATTATCTGGACCGTGGTTATCTGGAAATGCAGATCGAATCGACGCAAGTGTCAATTACACCGGATAAAAAAGACATTTACATCACGGTGAACATCAACGAGGGTGAAAAATTCACTGTGTCCGACATCAAGTTGGAAGGTGAGATGTTCGGCATGAGAGACGAGCTCGAAAAGCTGGTGACGTTGAAAAAAGGCGACGTGTATTCCGGCGCGAAGTTAACAGAGAGTACAAAGTCCATTAGTGAACGTTTAGGTAACTTCGGTTATGCGTTTGCCAGTGTGAATGCCAATCCGGATGTCAATCGCGATACCAGAGAAGTTGCATTGACCATCATGACTGATCCGGGTAAACGTGTGTATGTACGCCGTATCAATATCGCTGGTAATACCAAAACACGGGATGAAGTGATTCGGCGTGAATTCCGCCAGTTTGAGGATTCCTGGTATGACGGTGAGAAAATCAAACTGTCGCGGGACCGTGTCGACCGTCTGGGTTATTTCAAGGAAGTGACTGTCAATACGCCGGAAGTTGTCGGTGCGACAGACCAGATTGATGTCAATATGCACGTCGAAGAAAAACCGACAGGTAACATCATGTTGGGTGCCGGTTTCTCGCAAGCTGACAGGTTAAGTCTGTCCGGTTCGATTTCTCAGGAAAATGCATTCGGTAGTGGTAATACAGTCGGTATCGAGGTCAATACCAGCACGCGTTATCGCACAATTGCCATTTAGCAAACGGACCCGTATTTCACTGATGACGGCATTAGCCGTACATTTGAGCTCTTTACTCGAACATTGCGTCCTTCCGTGTATGCCACCGGGGATTACCGTGTGCGTACAACAGGTGGTACGGTGAATTTCGGGGTGCCGTTCTCGGAACTTGATCGTGTGTATTTCGGTGTGGGTATTGAAGACACCAATGTGGAGACCGATTCATCCAGCCCGAATTTGTATCAGGAGTATGTCAAAGATTACGGTAATGAGCCAAGCGGTGTGGGTACGGCTAAAACACTGGCGTTCCCGTTTACTGTTGCATGGCAACGTGACAGTCGTGACAGTGCATTAGTACCGACTCGTGGCCGCTTCCAAAAGGCAAATCTGGAGTTGTCGACATTTGGCAGTTTGAAGTATTATCGTGCGACGTATCAGCACCAGTACTTCTTGCCGATGTTTAGCAATGCCGTCACACTGGCATTAAATGGTGAAGCCAATTATGGTCGTGGTATTGGTAGTAAACCTTATCCGATTTTTAAAAATTATTATGCAGGTGGTATTGGTTCGGTGCGTGGTTTTGAAAGCGGCTCGTTGGGTAGCAAGAAAGACCAATATGGCGACTCGATGGGTGGTGCGTCGCGCTTGATTGCCAGTGCCGAATTGCAATTCGGGTTCCCGGGTTCGGGTCAGGACAGAACATTGCGTTGGTTTACATTCTTCGATGCGGGTAACGTATTTGCTGATGACGAACGCATGAAGATTAATGATCTGCGTTATTCTGTTGGTCTTGGTATTAGCTGGATTTCACCGATTGGTCCTCTGAAGTTAAGCTTCGGTCGTCCGTTGAATGCAAAAACAGATGATAAAAAACAAGCCTTCCAGTTTCAGATTGGTACCGGTTTCTAGTAAACTGGATAAAATACCATTGTCATTTCCAAGATGGAGAGTATTGTGAAGTTTTTGACAAAAACAGTCTTATGATTACAGTTGGCTTCATTGGCAGTAGGTTCTTTTACCGCTGTTAGTGCCCACGCGCAAGAAA
>JAATFN010000039.1 GCA_015655165.1 Betaproteobacteria bacterium
ACACAACTGGATCTGATCGAGAAAGTCGGTATCCAGAATTACCTGCAAGCCCAAATGATCGAAGAGTAAGCTCACACATCGCGTCATCATCCGTACATAAAAAAGCACCGCATAAACGAGTCCATGTAATGGAATCAGTTGAATGCAGTGCTTTTTTATTGATAGTATTTTTAAGCAGTAATCATTGGTGGTGCGGTATCTTTAAACGACTGGCGCTCGCCAAGTTTATCGATTAGTACAGCAAGACGTGGATAGTCTTCACGCCAAGACACATCCGGAAAACGCAGCGTCAACCAGTCTAATGCACAACCAACAGTAATATCGGCTAGCGAATATTGTAAGCCGGTGCAATAGGGTTTATCCCCCAAGCCGGCATCCATCGCTTTAATCGATGCATGAACTTTTTTCCACTGCCGTTCAATCCATTGCTGGCTTTGTAATTGTTCCGGCCGCTGCTTTTCCAGGCGAATCGCGACTGCTGCATCCAGCAGACCATCAGCCAATGCCTCCCAGCAAAGTACTTCGGCACGCCCACGACCATTTTCAGGGAGTAATTTACCAACAGGTGTTAATGTATTGAGATAGCCAACAATCACGGATGAATCGAACAAAGCACCGCCATCATCCATCACAAGGCAAGGTACTTTCCCCAGAGGATTGATCTGCAAAATCGTAGAATGCTCACTCCACACATCTTCCAACACAAGGTCACATTCGATTTTCTTTTCGACCATCACAATGCGGACTTTACGAACATACGGGCTAGCCAGAGAAGCAATCAGTTTCATGCAAACAATTTCAAATGGTAAACCGGCTGATTATAGCACCAAAGACCCTTTTCACCACTTTGGTGCCTGCCATGAACGCTGTCTTCATATGACAGGCATCTTCTCGAAGGCGGTCAATGGTAAAATCATGCTTTATTCATGATTCGGTGGTCAACTTATACCTTGCCATCGACCTTCAATTAACGCTTTTTTGATTATTGCCATGTCTTTATCCGCTCTATCAGCCTTATCTCCTTTAGATGGTCGCTACGCCACCAAAACCGATGCATTGCGCCCGATTCTGTCTGAATGGGGTTTTATGCGACATCGCGTTAAAGTTGAAGTGTGCTGGTTACAGGCTTTATCTGAAGCAGGCTTTGCTGAAATCAAACCGTTTTCAGTGCCAGCGAATGCTTTATTGGACAAACTGGTTGCTGACTTTACAGAAGCTGATGCAGCACGTATCAAAGAGATCGAAGCCGTCACCAACCACGATGTCAAAGCAGTCGAATACTGGTTAAAAGAAAAATTTGCCAATGCCCCGGAATTAATCGCGGCCTCCGAATTTATTCACTTTGCCTGCACATCTGAAGACATCAACAACACATCCCATGGCATGATGTTAAAAGCCGCACGTGACACAGTAATTTTACCGGTGCTGCAAAGCCTAATTGCAAAATTGACAGAGCTGGCACACACACATGCAACACAACCGATGCTCTCGCGTACACACGGACAGCCTGCCAGCCCGACAACACTTGGCAAAGAACTGGCTAACGTCGTCGCACGCTTACAACGGGCAACGAAACGGATTGCACAAGTTGAAATTCTGGGAAAAATGAATGGTGCTGTCGGTAACTACAATGCTCATTTGTCCGCCTACCCTGAAACAGACTGGGCTGCATTTTCTAAAAACGTGATCGAACAACGTCTGGGATTGACATTTAATCCATACACGATCCAGATCGAGCCACATGACTACATGGCAGAACTGTTTGACGCCATTGCACGTGCCAATACAATCCTGCTGGATTTGAATCGTGACATCTGGGCCTACATTTCCGTTGGGTATTTCAAGCAACGTACTAAAGCCGGTGAAATCGGCTCTTCAACGATGCCGCATAAAGTCAATCCAATCGACTTTGAAAACTCTGAAGGTAATTTAGGCATGGCCAACGCCGTGTTGAAACACTTATCCGAGAAATTGCCTGTTTCACGTTGGCAACGTGATTTGACCGACTCAACAGTCCTGCGCAACATCGGTGTCGGCTTGGGCTATACATTACTGGCATACGATAGTTGCCTGCGTGGCTTGAACAAACTGGAAGTCAACCCGCAACGTCTGGATGCAGATCTGGATGCAACATGGGAAGTCTTGGCGGAACCAGTGCAAACTGTGATGCGTCGTTACGGTATCGAAAATCCGTACGAGCAATTAAAAGAGTTGACCCGTGGCAAAGGCATTTCCAAAGAAGCATTGCGCGACTTCATCAATGGCCTGACAATTCCACAAGAAGCGAAAGACCAATTACTGGCGTTAACACCTGCGAACTACATCGGCTCTGCTGTGGCGCTCGCACGAGCTATCTAAAACGTAGCAGGTCACATCCCATAGACCGGTTGTGACCATACGTGTTAACAGCTATAGCGCAAAACGACATGCCGTCAGCGTGATACTGCTAGATGCACGTCTATGCGCCAGATCATTTCGCGATCAGCGCTAGTCGGTGCATAATAAGACATTCACAATAGCCACAGGATAAAACGCATGTCGATTGCAGACCTTCGTAAAGATTACAAGCGCGCCAGTTTATCTGAAACTGATACCGTTGCTGATCCGATCATACAATTCCAGCAGTGGTTTAACGAAGCGTTGACATCCGAAGTTCCGGAAGCCAATGCAATGAGTTTATCCACAGTCGGTGAAGATGGCAGACCATCATCGCGCACCGTCTTGATTAAAGAAATCAACGATAAAGGTTTTACCTGGTTTACCAATTACCATAGCAGAAAAGGCAGGGAATTACTGCATCATCCATTTGCGGCATTATTGTTTCACTGGATCGAATTAGAACGTCAGGTAAGAATCGAAGGACGTGTCGAGCGCGTATCAGCCGAGGAAAGTGACACCTATTACTATAGTCGTCCTGTCGGGAGCCAGTTAGGTGCCATCGCTTCCCGACAAAGTGAACCAGCAGCCAGCAGATACGAGATCGAGGCACGACTCGATGCAGTTAAAAGCCAGTTTGGGGAACATCCTGTACGCCCTGAACATTGGGGTGGATATCGTGTTGTACCAGACAGAATCGAATTTTGGCAAGGACGCCCGTCGCGTCTACATGACCGCATTGTCTACATCAAAGATGCTGACAACAGCTGGATCAAACAACGCCTGCAGCCGTAACATTGTTGACCGCCAGTTTACTGCTGGCGGCTTTTCTCGCCAAACACCGCTTTGAATTTTTCCAGCTTTGGCGCAATCACGAATGCGCAGTACCCCTGAAACGGATGCTGGCGGTAAAAATTCTGATGGCAATCTTCTGCTTTGTAATATGCCTTGAGCGGCACAATCTCGGTCACAATCGGCGCATCCCATACCAAACCCATCTCGGCTACAATCTGTTTGGCAGTATCAAGCTGCGCATTTGATTGATAATAAATTGCCGAACGGTATTGGGTACCAACGTCATTACCCTGACGATTTAATGTGGTCGGATCATGTATGGTAAAAAAGATCTCGAGTATTTCACGATAACTGACCACATCAGGATCAAACGTCAATTTAATGACCTCTGTATGCCCTGTTTTTCCTGTGCCCACTTGCTCATAGGTAGGATTGTCCACTTGCCCGCCAGCATAGCCGGACTCGACATGCAATATACCTTTTAACTCCTGATACACCGCTTCCAGGCACCAGAAGCAGCCACCACCTAACACTGCTGTTTCATTTGCCATAATGAATTCCCCGCAATTGCTTTTCGTGCATAAACTGTAACTGATAATGTACAAACAAAGAATAAAATATCAACAATTGATCATATTTTAAACTCAATTGTTGCAATTTAACTTCTTTACATAGCCCAACTGTACCTTTTAAAAGACACCTCACACGCCTAGAATACGATACCATCAAAAATTATATTTACTTATTTCCAAATAGAGTAATAAAAATCATTACTTTTTGGCATAATGTATGTTTTCCCTTATTCGCTCTTCAAGTTCTCCAATGCCTACAAGTAGCACAACATCATCTTCCAGCGGATTCGATGCCAATTATTTCCGCAAGGCACTATCACAATTCGCAACAGGCATTACTGTTATTACGACACGCTTAAATGACGGGTCACTCGTTGGGCTGACTGCCAGCTCATTTAATTCAGTATCACTGGATCCCCCACTGGTTTTATGGAGTTTATCCAACCAATCATCCAGCATGACAGCATTTCAACATGCATCACATTATGTAATTAATGTCTTAAGTGCCGATCAGGCATCACTGGCCGAGCAGTTCGCACGCAAAAATGTTAACCGTTTCGAGCAAGTCGACTTCACGCTATCAACACATGGACATCCAATTTTAAACGGCAGTGCCGCATGGTTTGAATGTAAAAACCGCAGCCGCTACACAGAAGGCGACCATGTCATTTTTGTTGGTGAAGTCGAACGCTGCAATGTGGCACCACAAGCCGCACTGGTCTATCATGGCAGCGCCTTTGCAACAACTGCCAGTATAAAAAACAAAATCAGTAAGTAAAACATATTTGGCATTGTTTCGGCCAAATTAAGTGCTGGCGATTTAGCATGTCTGCTTCGACATGTATCGTCCAACCAGCCTTGAAAACTATTTTTTTGCTTTACACACCTCACGGGCAAATACTTCGTGCTCAACATCGCGCTCCCCTGTGATTCCTGTACACACAAAAAAAATGCCCATCTACACTATGGATGAGCATTTTGTCGCTACCGCTGCAAGCACTGTACAACAAACAGCAAATACTTCCTTCTTATTATATTGAACCCTATTTGCCTAGAACTTATAACCAACAGAAATAAAGGCAACCAACGGATTGATTGTCAACTCGGTTTCGGACTTGACAGTACTTGTCGGCATGGCTGTTTCGATCTTCGCTTTTGTTTTCAGGAAAAGGTAAGACAATGAACCAGATACCGACCACTTACTGTCTATCGCATAACTAGCCCCAATGTTGAGCACCGGTGCAAATGAACTTTCCAGGTCAATGGAAGATTTAGCCGATGTATAAGCACCACTACCACCACTGGCCTGATGCAATTTGGAACTCAGCGCTTGCTGGAATTTGTCTGTCACTTGAATGTCCGAGTACCATACATAGGCTAAGCCTGCACCAATTGAAGGACGGAATTTGCTATCGGCTGTCCCAAAATGGTATTTGGCAACAAGTGCCGGACTCCATTGTTTCGCATCACCAATCTTCCCGACACCTGCCAATGTTCCGGTACCATCAAGCTTGAATTTAGGCGGAATGCCACCGTCTATCGTCAGGGAAATATTGTCTGTCAAAAACCGGGTATAAGCAATGCCCAATGTCGCAGCATCATTCACCGTAGAACCGCTACCCGCCATTGTTGCCGTCATCGGGCTCGTCACTTTGACCGGCTCGCTCGAGTCCATCGTATGAATATAGAACAAGCCCAGGTTAATTAGATTATCCCCTGCCTTTTGCGCCGAAGCCGATACGGCAAACGTTGCGATGAATACCACTGACAGCGCTTTAACTACTACTGAACATAGCTTTTTCTTCATTTTTCGTCTCCAATTGAGGTGCACTACATCAATCTCATTTCTTTTTTTCTACAACCTGAACATTACAATAAAAACAAATAAAAGAACAGTCGTACTATTTATGGGTATCACTATGCCAGCTTTAAATCGCTTTGTATAGCATTCTGTGTTCGTTTGACAACCGGGCACAGTTACTAAAAACCGTACAGACAACAACGAAGATGGAAAGATTTACTGGCGTTTCAAGAGGGATTGAAGCACACCGGCAGAGTCGTGTGCGGCACGACGCAAGCGGTCGTTTACTCCCTGCCAATGTGTATCTGATGGTAGTGCTTCGACCAAGATCAGGTCTGCACCAGTGTGATCCATGTCGCGTAATGCGGCATACAGATCATGTGCATATGATGCGGCTGTTTGCGGCATGACAATCTGTGCATGCGCAACGTTGACTGGGATGGTGCGGGTAATCACAGCGACTTTATGACCTGCCAGAATCAACGCATCGAGCGTTGCTGACAAGGCATTCAGATCAATCTGGGAAACAGGTGTTTGCGGTGCATAGTGGGCATCTAATGTACCTGATGCACGCGGTGCGGCTCTATCGGGTAAATTGGGTATCACCCCCAACACTCGGGCTACCTGATCAATACTGATATGTCCGGGACGCAACAAGACCACACCATGGGTATCAACACGCGAGACATCCAAAATCGTCGACTCGATACCCACATCGCTTTGCCCGCCATCAAGTACATAATCCACCAGCGGCGTATCATTGAATTCATCTCTGACATGCTGTGCTGTGGTCGGACTGACATGCCCGAACTTGTTTGCCGAAGGACCAGCAATGCCGCCTTTGCCACCTTTAAATTCACGCAAGAGTGCTTGTGCGACAGGATGGGAGGGGCAACGCACACCAATCGAATCCTGACCACCCGTGACGGCATCAGGAATATGCGCCGCACGCTTGACAATCAAGGTCAGTGGTCCAGGCCAGAATGCCGCAATGAGTTTTGTGGCTTGAACTGGAACACGCGCAGCCCAATAGCCAATATCGGCTTCAGGGGCGATGTGCACAATCACAGGATGATTGGCTGGACGACCTTTCGCTGCATAGATATCGGCAACAGCAGCCGGATTTTCCGCATCGGCACCAAGTCCATAGACTGTCTCGGTTGGAAATGCGACTAGCTTGCCGGCTTCCAATTTACGTGCAGCCATCTGCACGGCTACCAGATCGATCGCTGTTTGCTGCATATTATTGTGCTATACCTAACAGGCCGCACGCTGTCGCACATTGCGCCTGCGCTTGCGCCAATGTTGGTGCTGTAAACGTAATATGTCCCATTTTTCTATTCCGGCGTGCCTGTGCTTTACCATATAGATGCAAATGTGCCCCCGCTAACGCCACAACCTTATCCCACGCTGGTTCACGTGATTGTTCTGAACCTGCATCAAACCAGACATCACCCAGAATATTCAACATCACAGCCGGAGAATGTTGCCTGACGTCGCCCAAAGGCAATCGTGCCATCGCACGTACTTGCTGCTCGAACTGGCTGGT
>JAATFN010000028.1 GCA_015655165.1 Betaproteobacteria bacterium
CAGCATAGCGTTTTTGTCGGAAGACGATTGTAAACGCTTGGGGGAAATCCGTATTCTCAAACCTTATCTGGACAAGAAACTGGCAGAAATCACGGCATGGAATGCCGGGCTTGCGCAACAGGATACCGAGCCGGTCAATACGCGTCGCATGACCAATATCGGCATATTCCGTGCCTATATCGAACAGTACCTGAGACACCATCCAGGCATCCATCAGGATATGGTGCTGATGGTACGACACACGGCCATATCGCCGGATGGGCTATCGCTGGAAATATACTGCTTTACCAATACGATTGTATTGATCCAGTACGAGGGTATACAGTCGGATATCTTCGATCATTTGCTGGCGATTTTACCTGAATTCGGTTTGCGTGTATTTCAGAGCCCTAGCGGTGCGGATTTACAGCATCGTCATATCCTTGGTATGGCGTCGGCGTGATTGCGCGTTGAGAATCTTTACAATGGCGCATGAAGCGCCATTGTTATTTGTGGGGTTGTTTTTGAGGTTCGCTGTATTTTTCAGTGAGTAGCCAGTTGCCTTTATCATCTGCGCGAAGCGTAAAACGTACATCGATAGAAGGGCAGCAATGCGGATCACTTTCCGCATATTCTTTGCCTTTTAAGGTCAATGTGTCCTGTGTGGTATTGACGACTTCACGAATGAAATTGACAGGAGAGTCAAAGTTGATTTGCGGTGAAGACTGTGCTGGGTCAACAAAAAAACCATCTCCCCCTCCAATACCAACTACCGTAATATTTGCAGACGACGTACCGGAGCCACCTGCGCAACCGATATCGCCACTCCATAATACGGCATAGCGTGCTTCATCACGATGTGCACTATCCGTATAAGGTGTGAGTGCGATCACAGCTTGCTGTGCTTTATCGCTATTTGCACATGCGATAGCGTTTTGATACTGTTGTGCGGCACCAAGAACGTGGCTGGAAATGCTGGCCGGATCAAGTTCTGGTTGACTTGCATAGGCAGAGGTCATAACCACGATGCTGCCAACAAAAAAGGATGTTGACCAAGATTTGTACGAAATATTCATAGGCGCTATCTTTCGTGAAACTGTATGTATGGAGTGTATCAGTAAATGCTGGTAGAGCTGCCTTGGCAAACATTGGTAACATAAAATCGAATGCATCAAGTTGTATCATCACATCTGCGTAGATGACACACCTTTACATTGCGTTGTGACGTGATATTTTTGTACTGGGCGTTTCAGTTGCTCGTTTACATGGTGTGTTATAGCCCACGTGTGGGGCGTTTTTTTGGTGCATGTATTCGCAATTTGGCGCAAAGACTGACCCTAATTGTGCATATGTGCCACACCTTCATCCGGTCTCTTATACCTCGCTTGTTTTCCAGGCCTTGATTCATCGGGACGCTGTGGTTACTGGCATATCTATTGCTAACACTTTTATATGCGTGTACATACAATTTAATATCCGGGTCAAATAATGCTGACTCGGTGTCCTGCATAAGAGATCGGAGAAGAGGGTGAAGATTGCAATATTGGGTGGTGGTCACGGTTGTTATGCGGCAGCAGCTGATTTTTCCAGACGTGGGCATGAGGTATCCATGTGGAGACGCAATGCCATTGTCCTGGATGACCTGGCAAAAGATGCCTGCATTACGATGAAAGATGAAGCGGGCGAGCATCAGATAGCTATTCACTTGATGACGTCAGATATCGGACAGGCAGTAAAAGGTGCAGAGCTGATTATTGTGCCAACTCCCGCTTTTGCACAAAAAGATATTGCAGAAAAAATGGCACCATATCTGGTTGATGGTCAAGTTGTCTATTTGCCGCCCGGAACTTTTGGTAGTGTCGCGATGTTAAAGGCAGTACGTGCTGCTGGTAACAATGCAGAAGTCAGTTTTGCAGAAACAGGCACGTTACCTTATCTGGCGCGCAAACATGGCGAGCAACAGGTCACGATTTCCGTCTATGCGACAAGACTGCCAACAGGTGTTGTACCAACCAGGCTTGCGCCTCATGCATTTGCAGTGTTACGGCGTGCATATCCCAGTGTGGAACCGATAGAAGATGCCTTGTCGGGCGCATTGATGAATGCCGGTCCGATCATCCATCCCCCACTTATTTTGATGAATGCCGGTCCGCTGGAGCATTTCCCGGCATGGGACATCCATAATGAAGGTACGCAGCCATCTATCCGCGCGGTCACCAATGCATTGGATAACGAACGTATCGCAGTTAGGGAAGCACTGGGTTATGCACCTTCGCATTTTCCGCTACGCGACCATTATGAGAATGACCAGTGGATGTATGGCGACGGCCATAAAAAATTGGTGGACAGTGGTGACTGGCGTGAAAAAATCGATCTGCATAGCCATCGTTATATGACTGAAGATGTGCAATACGGTTTGGCATTTCTCGTATCGGTTGCCAACTGGATAGGCGCGCCAGCACCGGTTGCCAATGGTCTGCTGGCGATTGCTTCCGCTATTTGTGGCAGGGATCTGTTAATGGGGCCAAGAACGATCGGCGCCATGGGGTACCAGAATATTGGTATTGCAGGGCTGAAGGCGCGTCTGGCTTCTGGAGAAGATCTATGACCGCAGATGCATCGCAAGAAAAGGTTGGTGTTATCGGTGCCGGCAGAATGGGGCGTAGCATTGCCGCAGCATGCGCTTTAGCCGGATATGATTTTTATCTCATCGATTTAAGACAACGTGATGATGCCGCTTTTGCAACGTTGCAACAAGATATCGTCACAGAACTGCAAGGTATTTTCTTGTCTTTGCAGAAAATGGACATGCTGAAAGACAAGCACATTGATACCCTGATACAAAAAATACATGTGACTGGATCAGGTCAGGCATCTCTGGTCTTGCCACAGATGACGATTCTGCTTGAAGCCGTTCCCGAAACGATCGAAGCCAAGCAGCAAGCTTTGGCGATTGTCTCGACGTATGCAACGTCGACAACTATCGTCGCTTCCACGTCGTCAACGATGCTGGTCAGTCAATTGGCTGACCTGATCAGTCATCCAGAACGATTCATGAATGCCCATTGGCTAAATCCTGCATATCTGGTGCCATTGGTGGAAATCGCATCACACCCGGGAACGGCAACAGTCTTGCAAGCCAGGTTGATGCGTTGGCTGGAGTCTATTGGAAAAGTCGCTGTGCTATGTCAGGGGCAACCCGGTTACATCGTGCCAAGGTTGCAAGTGTTGCTCATGAACGAGGCTGCCAGAATGATCGAGCAAGGCGCGGCAACAGCAGAAGAGATCGACAAGGCAATCCGTTATGGATTCGGCCCAAGATATGCCTCTATGGGGGTTGTTGAATTTATTGACTTTGGGGGCGTGGATATCTTGTATCACGCAAGCCGATATCTTGAGGAAAGTTTACAGGATGCACGCTATCGTTGTCCCGATATCGTTAACCGGAAAATGCAAAACGGTAATTTGGGTATCAAGTCCGGAGAAGGTTTTTATCACTGGACAAGCGAACGTGCGACACGCTTTCAGCGGCAATCAATGGAACGGTTTGCGCATATTTTGCAGGAAAAGGATATGCCTGACGGTGATTAGCACGATTGTCTTTATAGGCACTGGTGTGGTCTTGCCAGGCTTTTTATCTTGGTTTCATAGGAGTGCACATCATGATGTTTGCTGTATCTAGTATCAAGAAGCTCGTTCGCCTAACTTCCTTTTTATTATTGTGGATATCTTGTGTATTACATGCACAAGATATCCCTGTGATTAGGGTGGGCTGGACCATACCGGCAGAAGAGGCCAAATACTGGATGATGAAGCATCCAGAAGCATTTCCGGAATTGGGTAAAAGCTACCGCATTGAATGGACACAATTTCAAGGGACTGCCCCGATGGTCCAGGCAATGATCTCCAATGCACTGGATTGCTCTTCTCAGGCACCACTGTCACTTGGACAAGGTGTGGTCAACGGCAAGCTTGATGCTTATATTGTTGCGCAACATGCAGGTGAAACTGCAAACTCGTTTTCTGTATATTGGGGTGTGAATCAGGATTCGCCGATTAAGACTGTGGTTGACTTGAAAGGCAAGACGATAGGCGTTAACGTGATTGGATCCGGCGTGCATGGACAAATGTCGATGATTCTGAAGAAGAATGGTCTTGATCCAACCAAGGATGTGAAACTCGTTGAAACCGGCTTTCCAGGTTCGGAAGCTGCGTTACGCGGTGGTCGTGTCGATGCCGCTGTATTTGTACAACCGTTTGCAGCACGGGCAGAAGGTAAGGGAGGTATTCGCAAGCTGTTTTCATTGCAATCGGTCATGCCCAATACCGTGCATGTAATTGAAGTCTGCAAGAAAGATTTTGCGACCCGTAATCCACAGCTCGTCAAACAATATGTACATGACCTGACACTGGCAATGAACATGGCGTTGGCCAAGCGTGAAGATACTGTCCAGATTGCATCAGATGTCATGCGTGCACCCAAAGCAGCGCTGGAACCTTTTTTGTTGAAATCCAATGACTTTGCGCGTTCGGCAGATATGCACCCAGACTTTGCTGCAATTCAGAAGATGTTCGATCAGTATCATGAACTGGGCATGTTGTCGCAACCTTTACAAGTTGACAGCATACGCCGTAATGATCTGACAGCACCACAATAGTTGAAGGAGTGGGCATGAGCACAAAATACATCGAGATCAATGCTGTCACCAAGACGTTTCAAGTGGCTGGCAAGGGTAGGCACCTGGCACTGGATTGTATTGATGCGAGGATTGACGAAGGTGAGTTTGTTTCCATTTTAGGACCTTCCGGTTGTGGCAAGTCGACCTTGCTATACATGATCGGCGGATTTATCTCTCCATCGGGGGGCGAGATCTTGGTGGAAGGTATTCCCATTACCGGACCGGGGCCAGATCGTGGACCAGTTTTCCAGGAGTTTGCATTGTTTCCGTGGAAGACTGTCTTAAACAATGTCATGTATGGTTTGCGCGTGCAAAAAGTACCGGTCAAGCAAGCGCGAGATCGTGCACTTGCCTTGTTGGAACTCGTGAACCTGTCTGCTTATGCCAACTTTTATCCAAAACAGTTATCAGGGGGGATGCGTCAACGTGTTGCCATTGCCAGAACACTGGCATATGACCCGAAAATACTATTGATGGATGAACCGTTTGGTGCGTTGGATGCACATACCAGAACGGTATTGCAAAATGAATTATTGGGTATCTGGGAACGTGATCGCAAGACCGTGTTATTTGTCACACATGGTGTGGATGAAGCTGTTTTCCTGTCAGACAGGGTCATTGTCATGAGTGGTTCACCCGGGCATATTCAGGAAGTAATCCATATCGATTTGCCACGACCACGTGTGCGGGCTGATCTGTTGGGAAATCCTCGCTACCAGGCCTATATTTTGCAATTGGAAAATATGCTGGAAAACATGCAAAAGCATAGGAGAGTCGCGTGAAATTCGGACGACACGCTGCAGAAATCACGCCATTACATTTACGCAAGGTGAGTACTCTTGTGCAATGGGTAGGGCAGGTTACCTTACCCGTCGTCGTGTTGTTGGTGATCTGGGAAAGTTTGTCACTCTCTTTGGAAATTGAAGAGTTGCCTGGTGTGAAAGATGTCATGCATGCCATTCCAGTGCTGTTATCCAATCCTGCAGATGTGATGAGCATGCTGGCATCGGTTAAACGTATGGTGATTGCCTACTTGCTGGCAGTAATATTGATTGTGCCACTAGGGCTTGCTATGGGGCGTAGCGAGAGATTAGCCCAAATAGTCAATCCATTGACTACGATGGTCTATCCGATTCCAAAGTCGGCATTGATGCCAATCATCATGCTATGGGTAGGTATTGGCGACATGTCCAAGATTTTGGTGATCTTCATGAGCGTGAGTCTACCAATTCTTTTGCATAGTTATCAGGGGGCAGCCCAGGTTGATGAAAAGATTTTCTGGTCTGCGCGTGCGATGGGCATGTCTGCTGTGGCACGCCTGATACATGTGATTTTTCCGGCGAGCCTGCCGGAGATTTTACTTGGCTGTCGCGTTGCTTTATCAATGGCGTTAATTACAATGATCAGTTCAGAAATGATTGCACGCCAAAATGGTATTGGTGACCTGTTATTCAATTCGCTGGATATGGCAGTCTATGTCGATGTCTACGCCATTATTGTGATCATTGCCATATTTGGTTTGTTGCAGGACTGGTTGTTCGAGCGGCTGCGCAGGAAATTATTGCATTGGTCAGATACCTTGCAAGATGCGAGTAACGCTTAAGGACAATAGCATGCAATCCATACTGCGTTCATACCAACATTTCTGGCAATCCTTGGTGCCCATTATTGTCCTGTTGCTCGTCTGGCAGGTTGTGACTGCCACCGGGCTTATTGAAGCCAGGCTGTTGCCATCTCCGGTCAATATATTGTTGCGACTTATCGCGCAGCTGCATGATCCGGAGTTTCTGTTTGACATCATGCAAACATTGGCGAGATTGGCGATGGGGTTTTTATTGTCGTGTGTGCTCGGTATTATACTTGGCATGATGATGAGTTTGGGTTGGGAGCCACTGCTGGGACCCATGGTGCGTCTGCTGGCACCAATCCCGAAAATTGCATTGTATCCGGCTCTTGTACTGATACTGGGCTTTGGTCATGCATCGAAGGTGGCGCTGGTTGTGGCAGATGCAACCTTCCCGATCCTGCTGGCAACTTTTCATGGTGCGCGTTCGGTACAACCCAAGTTGTTGTGGTCTGCCAGAGCAATGGGAGAAAACAGATTAGGC